>DATHXP010000168.1:0-10277 GCA_035459605.1 Halomonas sp.
AACAGACAATCCATGGGGTCCAGTCTCCTCAGCTATTAATTCGGCAATCAAATAGGTCATCCTGACCTCTTTAATTATCGCCAGCGCAACACGGGCGCAGATGTGTGAATCTGCTGGTGCTGCGCTGTCTCGCGCCGGTCTCTCGACCGGCGGCGGTACATCCGTGTACCGCTATTAACCCGACATAAATACTTGCCGGGTTAATAACATCGTGAACGGCGTCGCGACAGCTCCGTGGCCAGCTTGGCGGGTCTTTCTCGGATCGTATCGGTCGCAGACTGGGCTCAGCGGAAACGCCGCTGGGCCATCAGATGACGTACCAGCGGCGCCAGGATCAGCTCCATGGCCAGCGACAGGCGCGCGCCCGGCACCACCAGCGTATGCGGTCGACTCATGAAGGCATCTTCGATCATCGCCAGAAGATAGGGGAAGTCAACCTTGGCCGGATCGCGAAAGCGAATCACCACGAAAGACTCGGCGTCGGTGGGAATATCCTGCATGCCGAACGGATTGGAGGTGTCCACCGTCGGCACCCGCTGGAAATTGATATGGGTACGCGAGAACTGCGGCAGAATATAGTGCACGTAGTCGTCCATGCGCCCCAGGATGGTGTCGATCACCGCCGCCTGGGAGTGCCCGCGAAAGTGCATGTCGCGGTCGATCTTCTGAATCCATTCCAGATTCATGGTCGGCGCCACGCCCACCAGCAGGTCCACGTGGCGAGCGATATCGTGATCCGGCGTCACCAGGCCGCCGTGCAGTCCTTCGTAGAGCAGGAGATCGGTACCCTGGGGCAGCGGCTCCCACTCGGTGAAGGTGCCGATCTGATAGCCCGCCTCGATCATTGCCTTGTCTTCGGCATGAATATAGTGGCGATGCAGCCCGCCGCCGCTGTCGCCATAGTCCTGAAATAGCGCATCCAGCTCATTCAGCAGGTTGGCCTCTACCGCGAAATGCGACAGCTCGCTCTTGCGCTCGGGCTCTTCGAGGAGTATTCGCGCCAGCTCCTCTCGGGTGTAGCGATGAAAGGCGTCGCCGTCGACGTAGGCCGCATGCAAATCATCGCGGGCGAACATGCGCTCGAAGGTGCGCCTCACCGTGGTGGTGCCGGCCCCCGACGAGCCGGTGACGGCGATGATCGGATACTCGCGCGACATCAGGCCGCCGCTCCGCTCAGGCGCTGACGTACCGCGTCGGGTATCGTGACCGGTCGCCCGCTCTGGCGATCCACCAGCATCAGGTTGATGCGCGCCGTCGCCACCACCCTGGCATCGCTCTCGCGGCGAATCCGATGGTAGACGGTGACCACCTTGCGCGCCGGTGCGGGGATGGCGGTATCCACCACCAGCGCATCGGGCCAGCGCGCCTCGGCCTGATACTGCACGGCGATATCCGCCGCCACGCTGGGGTAGCCGCCCATGTCCGCCTCGGACAGCCCCAGCGCTTCCAGGGCGTTGGCCCGGGCTTCGTGCAGCAGCGAAATCACGGCATCGTGGCCCAGGTGGCGGCCATAGTTCATGTCGGTGATGCGCACCGTCAGCGGATGCTGATGGCGCAGATCGGCGTCGGGAAATTCCAGTCGTACGCGCTGCATGTGCTCTCCTGTGTCACGGCCGAGGTCAGGCCGTTGCCTGCTCCCGGGCAATGGCGCGATGGGCAATGTCGCGACGGCACGTGACCCCGCGCCAGGCGATGGCATCCACGCCGCGATAGGCCAGATCGCGGGCCGCCGACACGCTGTCGCCAAGCGCGGTGACGCACAGCACGCGGCCGCCGCCGGTCAGCACCTCGCCCGCGTCGCCCTGAACCGTTCCGGCATGAAAGACCTTGCAGCCGGCGGCCTCGGCGGCCCCCAGGCCGGAAATCACATCGCCCTTGGCATAGTCGCCGGGATAGCCGCCGGCCGCCAGCACCACCCCAACCGCGGCGCGCGGATCCCACCGGCACTCGTGACCGGCCAGCTCGCCGCGGGCGCCGGCCAGGCACAGCGCGGCCAGATCCGAGGTCAGGCGCAGCATGATCGGCTGGGTTTCCGGGTCGCCGAAGCGGCAGTTGTACTCGATCTCCCTGGGGTTGCCCTGGGCGTCGATCATCAGGCCGGCGTACAGAAAGCCGGTATAGGGATTCCCTTCCGCCGCCATGCCCTCGACCGTGGGGCGAATCACCCGCTCCATGATGCGCTGATCGACGTCCGGGGTGACCACCGGCGCCGGGGAGTAGGCGCCCATGCCGCCGGTGTTGGGCCCCTGGTCACCGTCCAGCGCGCGCTTGTGATCCTGACTGGTGGCCATGGGCAAGATGGTCCGACCGTCGACCATGACGATGAAGCTGGCTTCTTCGCCGTCGAGGAACTCCTCGACCACCACCCGCGCCCCGGCGTCGCCGAAGGCGTTGGACTCGAGCATGTCGCGCACCGCCGCCTCGGCCTCCGCAAGCGTCTCGGCCACCACCACGCCCTTGCCCGCGGCCAGGCCGTCGGCCTTGATCACGATGGGCGCCCCCACCTCGGCCAGATAGTCCAGCGCCGGCGCCACCGCGGTAAAGGTGCGGTAGTCGGCGCTGGGAATGGCGTGGCGCGCCAGGAAATCCTTGGTGAAGGACTTGGAGCCCTCGAGCCGGGCCGCCGCCGCGGTCGGCCCAAAGATGACAAGGCCGGCCTGCTGAAAGCGATCGACGATGCCGGCCACCAGCGGCGCCTCGGGGCCGACTATGGTCAGGTCAACCGCCTCGGCCTGAGCCAGGGTCAGCAGGCCATCGAGGTCGTCTGCCGCCACCGCCACGTTGCGCACTCCCGGCTCCCGGGCGCTGCCGGCGTTGCCCGGCGCCACCAGCACGCTGTCCACCCGGGGCGACTGCGCCAGCTTCCAGGCTAGCGCATGTTCGCGGCCACCGCCGCCTATGACAAGAACCTTCATCCCTCTGCACCCTTGATACCCAAGACATTCAAGGCGGCATTGTGTCAGAAAAGCCGTCTGAAAGTGACCGCAATGTCACGGCTCAGGCGCCGCCCTTGCCCTTATCGTTGCCGTTGCCGCCATTCTCGTCATCGCCCAGCCCGCTCATCTTGCCCAGGTTCTGCTGCCAGAAGCGCATGTTCTCTTCGGCCAGCTCACGCATCAGCTCCATTGGCGTGTGACGCATGGCCTGCTGCCACTGGTCCTGGGCGCGCTTCTGCTGTTTCAGCATCAGCCTGGTGCCCTGTTCAAGATAGCGCGCCAGCGGCAGCGGCTTGGTCATGTCGTAGACGCGGATGAACTCCGCCAGCAGATCGTTGGAAAACACCTCGGCGTCGCCGCCGGTCTGCTCCTGCTCGATGATAATGGTCAGCAGGATGGTTCGCGTCAGATCCTCTCCGGTCTTGGCATCCTCGACGCGAAAGGAAATATCGTCCAACACCAGCTCGCGCAGATCCTCGAGCGTCACATAGCGGCTCTGTTCGGTATCATAGAGGCGGCGGTTGGCATACTTGCGAATCACTCGCACGGAGCGGCTCCTTGTCATCAATCCATTGAGGTGGGCGAAGTCCCACTCGTGCCACTATTGTGCACCGCATCACCCACCATGCAAGACATGGCTGTCAATTGAGGGCTCATGAACCTGATTCTGCTGTCGCCCGACGACATCGAAAACGCCCGCCTCGCCCGGCTGCGCTGCCCGCGGCGCCTGGCTCACCTGCGCGGCATCCAGCGTGCCGCCGTGGGAAAGGAGCTGACGCTTGGCATCGAAAATGGCCCGCTGGGCAGGGGGAGGCTGCTTGCCATCAGCGAGGATGAGGCGCTGTTTGATATCAGCGGCCTCGACCAGCCTCCCCCGCCGCCGCTGCCGGTGCACCTGGTACTGGCGCTGCCCCGACCGCGCATGCTGGCGCGCAGCCTGGAGCACATCACGGCGCTCGGCGTGAAGCGGCTGACGCTGCTGCATACGCGCCGCGTCGAAAAAAGCTACTGGCAGTCGCCGGAGCTGGGCGCGGCCAAGATTCGTCATCATCTGGTGCTGGGACTTGAGCAGGCTCGCGACACCGTGCTGCCGGAAGTGACCCTGGCCCGGGGCTTTCGCCCCTTTGTGGAGGAGCGGCTGGAAGGGCTGCTCGAGGGGCGCCGGGGCCTGCTGGCCCATCCCGGCATGCCCGACGCCTGCCCGCGGGGTATCGATACCCCAACTCTGCTGCTGATCGGCCCCGAAGGCGGTTTCATCGACTGGGAGGTCGAACGGCTGCTGGCGGCGGGCTGCCGCGGCATCCATCTCGGGCCGCGGATCCTGCGCGTGGAGACCGCCGTGACGGCGCTGCTGGCGCGGCTGTTTTAAGACGCCTCGTCATTGGAGGCGGCTCCATCCTCAGAGTCGGAATCGGCATTCTCTTCGACGCCATCCTCTTCCGGCAAATTGACCACCAGCGGCGAGTTCTCGTCGCAGCTGGCCTCGGTGAGGAAGGTCTCGGTCACGCTGATCAGCCCCAGATGACCGATGGTGCGGCGCCCCAGCAGCATCGGATAGTGCATCTCTTTGCGGTCGCGCAGGCTGAACTGCTCCTCGTAGCGGGTATCGCCCACGCAGATCTCCAGCACCACGACCGGGCGCTCATCGCGTCCGCCCGCGCCGCGCACCGCCAAGCTGCGGTAGAGCGGGCGCTCGAGATTGACCGATAGCGTCTCGCCGCTGCTCTCATCGTCAAGTCTCAGGCGGAAACGTACCCACTCCTGGCCGTCTTTTTCGAAGCGCTTTATGTCACGCGCGTCCAGCGACGAGGTCAGGGCGCCGCTGTCGAGCTTGGCCTTGACCTCGACGCCCCAGGGTTCCACAGTCACCTTCTCGATCCAGCCAAGCACCCGATCAGGCGTCTTGGCCAGGGCCGCATCAGGGCTGGATACAAGTCCAACGCTCAACCCGATCGCCAGCAGGCAGGCTGGCAGGAAAGAACGGTTTTCCTTGGTCATGATGTTGGCTCCAGTGGCGTAGCAGAGTCGATCATTGAAGGCGCTCCAGCAGATCGAGCGTGGCAAAGCCATCGGGCACCTGCCCAAGCTCGCGCTGAAAATCTCTAAGGCCGCGGCGTGTATTGGGGCCAAAAATTCCATCGGGAGTTCCCACCTCAAAGCCGCGCGCCTGCAGCCGCTGCTGCAGCTCCCTGATCTGAACGCGGCTCAGCGCCTCGAGCTCGCGGGGCCAGCTGCCGCGAATCCCCGGGCGCCCGGCGATGCGATCGCTCAGGGTCGCCACTGCCAGCGCATAGCTGGTGGCGTTGTTGTAGCGCAGGATAACGCGGAAGTTGTGCCCCACCAGGAAAGCCGGACCGCGCGCGCCCGCGGGGGCAAGCACGGCGGCCTCATCCAGACGGGGCAGCGGCTCGCCATCGCGGGCCGCGACGCCCAGCGCTGCCCACTCGTCGCTGCTGCGGCGCGTCGCGGCAGCGGCCAGGCCGTAATCAAAGCCCCGGGGCAGCACCACCTCGGCCCCCCAGGGCTCGCCGCTGCGCCAGCCCGCCCGCGCCAGATAGTTGGCCGTCGAGGCCAGCACGTCCGGGATGCTGTTCCAGATGTCGCGTCGACCATCGCCGTCGCCGTCCTGGGCATAGGCCAGAAAGCTCGAAGGAATGAATTGCGTGTGGCCCATGGCGCCGGCCCAGGAGCCCTTCATCGCGTCGGGAGCAATATCGCCGGCCTGAACGATGCGCAGGGCCGCCAGCAGCTCATCGGCGGCAAACTGGCGGCGACGACCGTCATGGGCCAGCGTCGCCAGCGACTCCAGGATAGAAAAGTCGCCCAGATGGCTGCCGTAGCTGCTTTCTATGCCCCAGATGCTGATCAGCACTTCGGCAGGCACGCCGTACTCTGCGGCCGCCCGGTCCGCCGCATCGCGATGCGCCGCCAGCCTGTCGCGCCCGTTGCTCACCCGAGACGAGGACACGGCCCTGTCCAGGTAGTCCCAGATCTGACGCGTAAACTCGGGCTGGTGACGGTCCAGCTCGATCACCCGGGGACGGTAGCGCACGCCGTCCAGCGCTCGCGCCAGCGTTGCCTCGCTGATCCCCTCGCTGGCGGCGCGGCGGCGAAAGCCGGCCAGCCAGTCGTCGAAGCCGACAACGCCGGGGGCCGCCTGGGCCTGCTCGACAGAGCCGTGCGCCGAGAGCGTCATGCTGGCCGATGAGTCTCCACCGGCGTGCTGATCATCGGTGTCTGCCGCGGCGGCGCGAGTCGAAGGGGCAGCAGAGCTCTGGCAGCCCGCCAGGGCGACGCACAGCAAGGCAAGAGAAAGAACTCGAAGCATCATGAAACACTGTTCCTGACAAGATTTGGCGTGCCAAATGATCACCTACTTTGACATGATGGGCTAGCCCGAACTCTGCATTGATATGGATATTTAATCGGCTTGAACAGGGGGCTGGAGAAGGCTTTAAAAGACCCTATGGTCTAGAGTTCATACCGACGCCGGCTTGAAAAAGCCTTTCCGCAACCCCACTTAAGAGAGAACAGGCGCATAGAAAGCAAGCGATGCCCGTCAACAGGAGGTCAAGTGATGAGTACCGAATCCAACCTGGATACTCGCGACACGCTCGAGGTATCAGGCAGGCGCTACCAATACTACAGCTTGTCGAAAGCGGCCGACGCCCTCGGCAGCATCGACCGGCTGCCGATGACGCTCAAGATTCTGCTGGAAAACCAGCTGCGCCATATCGACGACGAAAGCGTCGAGCGCGCCGACCTGCAGGCGCTGGTCGACTGGCAGAAAGAGGCGTCTTCCGACCGCGAGATCGGCTACCGCCCGGCCAGGGTGCTGATGCAGGACTTCACCGGCGTGCCCGGCGTGGTTGACCTGGCCTCGATGCGCGCCGCCGTCGAGGCGCTGGGCGAGGACCCTTCGCGCATCAATCCGCTGTCGCCGGTGGATCTGGTCATCGACCACTCGGTGATGGTCGACCACTTCGGCAGCCCCAGCGCCTTCGAGGACAACGTCGCCCTCGAGATGAAACGCAACCGCGAGCGCTACGAATTTCTGCGCTGGGGGCAGCAGGCCTTTGACAACTTCCGCGTGGTGCCGCCGGGCACCGGCATCTGCCACCAGGTCAACCTGGAGTATCTGGGCAAGACGGTATGGACCAGGGAAGAGGACGGCCAGACCCTGGCCTACCCTGACACCCTGGTCGGCACCGATTCGCACACCACGATGATCAACGGCCTGGGCATCCTCGGCTGGGGCGTGGGCGGCATCGAAGCCGAGGCGGCGATGCTCGGCCAGCCGGTGTCAATGTTGATTCCCGAGGTGGTCGGCTTCAAGCTGACCGGCAAGCTGCGCGAAGGCATCACCGCCACGGACCTGGTGCTGACGGTCACCCAGATGCTGCGCAGCCGCGGCGTGGTCGGCAAGTTCGTCGAGTTCTACGGCGACGGCCTCAAGGATCTGCCGCTGGCAGACCGCGCCACCATCGCCAACATGTCGCCGGAGTACGGCGCCACTTGCGGCTTCTTCCCGGTCGACGATGAAACCCTCACCTACCTGCGCCTGACCGGCCGCGACGAAGCGCAGGTCGCGCTGGTGGAAGCCTATACCAAGGCTCAGGGGCTGTGGCGCGAACCCGGCGCCGAGCCAATCTTCAGCGACACCCTGCAGCTGGACATGGGCGAGGTAGAGGCCAGCCTTGCCGGCCCCACGCGCCCCCAGGACCGCGTCGCCCTCTCCGACATGAAGACGACCTTCGAGGACCTGCTGGTCTGCGATGAAAAGTCGAAGCAGGGGGCTGATATCCAGTGCGTCCAGCCAACATCGTCTAAAGAAAAGGGGCGCCTGTTTTCCGAAGGCGGGCAGACCGCGGTGGGCGTCGAGCAGAGCTACGAGCATGCCAGCAGCCAGGATATCGAGCTGGACAACGGCGTGCAGTTCCAGCTCGATCCCGGCGACGTGGTCATCGCCGCCATCACTTCCTGCACCAACACCTCCAACCCCAGCGTAATGATGGCCGCCGGCCTGCTGGCGCGCAATGCCCTCAAGAAAGGGTTAAAGACTCGCCCCTGGGTCAAGACCTCGCTGGCTCCCGGCTCCAAGGTGGTCACCGACTATCTGGCGGCGGCCGGCCTGCAGGACGACCTCAACCAGCTGGGCTTTGACCTGGTGGGCTACGGCTGCACCACCTGTATCGGCAACTCCGGCCCGCTGGCCGCACCGATAGAAAAGGCCATTGAAGAAGGCGATCTCACCGTTGCCTCGGTGCTGTCCGGCAACCGCAACTTTGAAGGCCGCATTCACCCGCTGAGCCCGACCAACTGGCTGGCCTCGCCGCCCCTGGTGGTGGCCTACGCTCTGGCCGGCAACATGCGCCGCGACCTGACCCGCGAGCCCATCGGCACCGGCACGGACGGCCAGCCGGTCTACCTGAAGGACATCTGGCCCACCCAGTCGGAAATTGCCGAGGCGGTGGAGCTGGTCAACACCGAGATGTTCCGCAAGGAGTACGCCGAGGTGTTCGACGGCGATGAGACCTGGCAGGCCATCGAAGTGCCCGACAGCAAGGTGTACCAGTGGTCGGAGGACTCCACCTACATTCAGCATCCGCCTTTCTTCGCCGGCATGGGCAGAGAGCCGGACGCGATCGAGGACGTCAAGGACGCGCGCATCCTCGCCCTGCTGGGCGACTCGGTGACCACCGACCACATCTCGCCGGCCGGCTCGATCAAGCCCGACAGCCCCGCCGGACGCTACCTGCAGGAGCGCGGCATCAAGCCGATCGACTTCAACAGCTACGGCTCACGGCGCGGCAACCACGAGGTGATGATGCGCGGCACCTTCGCCAACGTGCGCATTAGAAACGAGATGCTCGACGGCGTGGAAGGCGGCGAGACGCGCCACGTGCCTTCCGGCGAGCAGATGGCGATTTACGACGCCGCCATGCGCTACCAGGAGGAAAACACCCCGCTGGTCGTGATTGCCGGCAAGGAGTACGGCAGCGGCTCGAGCCGCGACTGGGCCGCCAAGGGCACGCTGCTGCTGGGCGTACGCGCGGTTATCGCCGAGTCCTACGAGCGCATCCACCGCTCCAACCTGATCGGCATGGGCGTGGTACCGCTGCAGTTCGCCGACGGCGAGAGCCGCAAGAGTCTCGGCCTGACCGGCGACGAGCAGATCTCCATCGAGGGTCTGTCCGATCTCACACCGGGCAGCAGGGTCAAGGTGACTATCAAAAGCGACGGGGGCGAGCAGAATATCGAGGCGCTGTGCCGCATCGATACCGACGTCGAGCTGGAGTACTACCGCCACGGCGGCATCCTGCACTATGTGCTGCGCAAGATGATCGGCGCCGCGTAACGCGCATTTCAAGCGCCACCCAAAAGCGCCCTGTCGGTTCAACCGACAGGGCGTTTCTTTAGAATGCCCGGCGGCGATAGGTCCGATAGGCTGGCGTCCAGGTATTGCGCTCGATGGCCTCGCGCAGCTCCTGCCCGCTGGACTTCAGCGCTACCCCTTCCTGCTCGGCCTGGGCGGCGACCTCGAAGGCGATAGACGAGGAGAGCCTGCGGATATCGCGCAGCGGCGGCAGCAGGGCGCCGCTTTCATGCTTGTTGATAGGCGCCTCGCGGGCCAGCGCCCGGGAAGCCGACATCAGCATGGTGTCAGTGATTCGGCTGGCGCCGGCAGCGATGACGCCCAGGCCGATGCCGGGGAAAATATAGGCGTTGTTGCACTGGGCAATGGGGTAGCGGCGCCCTTCGTACTCCACCGGCTCGAAGGGGCTGCCGGTCGCGACCATGGCCTGGCCATCGGTCCAGCGGATGATGTCCTCGGGTGTGGCTTCGGCGCGTGACGTGGGGTTGGAGAGCGGCATCACCAGCGGCGTGGCGCAGCCGGCATGCATGGTACGAATCACCTCTTCGGTGAAGATGCCGCGCTGGCCGGATACGCCCAGCAGCACCGTTGGCTTGACCTGCTTGATCACTTCCAGCAGCCCCTGGCCTTCCCAGTCGGCCGCGAGCTCCGGCGGGTGGGCCAGCTTGCGCTGGAAGTCGTAGAGCCAGGTCTGATCGCTGGTAACCAGCCCCTCGCGGTCGACCATGAAGATGCGCTCGCGCGCCTGGGTTTCCGTCAGACCTTCCACCTGCATGGCCACCACGACCTGCTCGGCGATGCCGCAGCCGGCAGAACCGGCCCCGACAAACACCACGCGCTGATTGGCCATGGTCTCGCCACGCGCCTGACAGGCCGCCATCAGGGTGCCGACGCACACCGCAGCGGTGCCCTGAATATCATCGTTGAAGCAGCACAGCCTGTCACGGTAGCGTTCAAGCAGCGGC
>DATHXP010000169.1:0-2332 GCA_035459605.1 Halomonas sp.
GGAAGTCGTCGGTGGTGGTGCGAATCATGCGCTGCATGTAGCCGGCGATGCGCGTCTGGAATCCCTTGACGCTATCGACGCCGCGCACTTCGCGCCGCACGGCCAGGCTGGCAACGGCGCGCGCCAGGCGCGGCATGAAGCGCGCCAGGCGCGGCAGGCGGTAGTGGGTCAGGGCATCGAGCAGCTCGGGATCATGGGCCAGCCGCGCCAGCACTTCGGCGACCTCGCGGTCCGCGTAGGGCCGAATGGCCGCAAAGGGGTCGTGAATATCGCTGCTGGCGTTGGTGTGATGGTTGCTGGTCATGTTCATGGGCGCCGGGCCGTGATCGGTCATGCGGGCTGAGTCGTTTCCTGAAAGGCGGTTTGAGGCGCTGCCTGCGCGGTGGTCTCGCCGTCGAGCCAGGCCACCAGGCGCTCGATGCTTTCGCCAAGCGCCCGGGTCATCAGCAGAAAGTCGGTTTCCAGACGCACCAGGGCATCGTCACCGTCGTCGGCCTGGGACGCCTCGTCGATCAGGGCGTCATCGAAGCGCAGCGACTTTATCGCCAGGTCATCGTGCAGCACGAAGCTGAGGCGGCCTTCAAGGCCCAGCGCCAGCTTGCTGGCCTGGCGTCCGCTGTCCAGCAGCCGCTGGATTTCTTCGCTGTCCAGGTCGATCTGGCGAGCACGCAGCACGCCGTCGTCGCCCTTGGCCTTGAGCTCGACCTGGTCGCCGATCAGCATGTCCTGCGGACGCAAGCCGGGGTCGCCGAGCCAGGCGGTCATGGCGCGGATCGGCAGCGTCTGCGTGGCCAGCGGCGTGACCTTGAGGCTGCCCAGCGTCTCGCGCAGCAGATCGAGGACCTCCTCGGCGCGCTTGCGGCTGCCGGTGTTTATGCCGATCAGCGAGCGCGGCACGTCCCACCACAGGTCGACTTTCTGGCTGCGCACAAAGGCGCGGGGCAGCAGCTCCTCGTAGATCTGCTCCTTCAGCGCGAGCTTTTCCTGGCGGCGCAGCTTGCGGCCTTCGCTGGTCTCGATGGCGTCGCTGCGCTCTTCAAGCTCCTCGCGCACCACAGACGCTGGCAGCAGCCGCTCCTGGCGCAGCGCGGTGATCAGGCGCTGCCCCTGCAGCTCGTGCAGCAGCTGCTGGCCGGCGCGACCCGCGGGAGCGCACCAGCCAAGGCGCCTGGGCTCGCTGCCACCCAGCGGGCGAAAGACCTGCGCGTCGAGCGCGTTCTCAAGGGTCGCAGCGTCCAGCTGCGGGGCGTCGTGCAGACGATAGAGATGCAAGTGTTTGAACCACATGAAACATTACCCGGCTATAAAAGAGCGACATTATGGCCAATGGCCGGCGGAGGTGCCAGCGACGCTGTCCAAGAATCAGGGCTATTGCAGTTGATTTTGTGACTCGGAGCTGATCCGGCAACAGGTCTGCGAGGGGGCGCTGTAAACCCGTCCATGGGCGCTACCGACGCCATCCCTGGCGTCGAACCCCCTCTTCGACCTGTTCCCGGCGCTCCTCGTCGCGTCTAATTGCGATTGCCCTGGTCCGAGAATCCGCTCGGGTGATCGAAAAATTAAAACTGACGTTTGAATCCGCTGGCTGTCGACGGCTACACTCTACGCCGGCCCGACGGGTCGCCGGCGCGGCGTTTTGCCAACGATGCCGCTGATTCTGCCGTTTTAAGCCGTGTCTTTGATTCTGACTCTGGGAGGCTGACCCATGGAAGCAGCGCTGACGACTGTCACACCAATTCGCGTGCGTGGCTACCACCTCGACGGCTATGGCCACGTCAACAATGCCCGCTACCTGGAGTTTCTCGAGGAAGGCCGCTGGGACTACTTCGATGCGCGTCCGTCGCTGTTCGAGATCGTCAAGCGCACCGGGGTGGCCTTCGTTGCGGTCAATCTCAATATCGACTACCGCCGCGCGGCAGTGGCCGGCGACGACCTCGAGGTCGTGACCTGGCTGGCCGAGCTCGGCACGCGCAGCGCGCGCATGCATCAGGATATCCGCCGCGCCGGCGATGGCAAGCTGGTGTCCAGCGCCGCTATCACCTTTGTGCTGCTGGATGTCGGCGCCAACAGGGCGGTACCCGTCGACGCTGAGCTGCGCGAGGCCATGGCGCCGCTGGTGATGGAATAGCCCGCTGCTTTGCCCGGTTTGGAGTGCTATCATGTGACGCTGTTATTGCGCGACACGTCACGGCTGCGTGGCGCGCCAACCAGCCGCAGTGCATAGGATTCGACGACCCATGGGTGACATCGCCAAAGATATTTTGCCAGTCAACATCGAGGACGAGCTCAAGCAGTCGTACCTCGATTACGCGATGAGCGTGATCATCGGCCG
>DATHXP010000170.1:0-13137 GCA_035459605.1 Halomonas sp.
GCAGCGGCTGCTGGCTGCTGCCCTCAGAGCTGAGAAGCCATACGTCCAGCAGGCAGTAGTGAAAGCCGGATGATCCGCAGCCTACTGGCGATCGGATCATCCGGTTTTTTTATCAGGTGGCTCCTAGCGACGGAAGCAGCAATGAAATCTGCGGAAACAGAATCAGGATGAAGGTCGCCAGCACCATGATGGCGATGAAGGGCGGCGTGCCGCGGATCACGTCCATATAGGGACGGCGGAAGACGGCAATCGCGGTGAAGATGTCGCAGCCGAAGGGCGGCGTTGCCGAACCGATGGCCGCCTGCAGCGTGACGATGACGCCAACGTGTACCGGGTCAAGCCCCGTGGCGACCACCAGCGGCTTGAAGATCGGCACCAGAATCAGGATGACAACGATCGGGTCGACGAACATGCAGCCGATAAAGAAGGCGGCGGCGATCAGCATCAGCGCCAGCACCTGGCTGTCGCCAATGCCATCGATCAGCGGGCCCAGGATCTGTTCCGGCACCCCGGCGGTGCCCAGCGTCTGCGAGAACGCCGCGCCGATGGCCACCAGGATGAACACCACCGCCGTGATCATGCCGGTGGACATGGCCAGGCCGCCAAGATCGCGTATCGACACCTGGCGGTAAATCACCACTTCAAGGATCAGCGCGTAAGCTACCGCAACGGCGGACGCCTCGACCGCGCTGAAGAAGCCGCCATAGATACCGCCTACCACCAGCACCGGAAAGCCCATGGGCAGGGCCACCTTGCGAAGCGTTTTAAAGCGTTCGGCCCAGGATGCGCGCGGCTCTGGCTTGATGCCCTTGAGACGCGCGTCGATGTAGCAGTAGATGGCGAACAGCCCCAGGATCATGATGCCGGGCAGAATGCCGGCCAGAAAGAGGTCGCCGATCGAGGTTTTCATCACCACGCCATAGATGATGAAGCCGATGCTGGGCGGAATCAGCAGGGCAATGTCGCTGGCGTTGATGATCAGCGCCAGGGTGAAGGAGTCGGAGTAGCCCTTGGCCAGCAGCCGCGGCCGCATGGGGCCGCCCATGGCCACCACGGTGGCCTGGGTGGAGCCGGACACGGCGCCAAATAGGGCGCAGGAGGCGGCGGTGGTAATCGGCAGCCCGCCGCGGATGTGGCGAGTGAAGGCGTCGACCACATCGAGCAGGCGGTTGGCCGTATACCCCTTGGTCAGGATGTCGGCGGCAAAGATGAACATCGGCACCGCGGCCAGCACCCAGCTGCCGACCCCGTTGATCATCCAGCTCACCGCCTGGTCGGGACCGAAGAAGGTCATGTCGGTGAACATCATGTAGAAGGTGCCCACGGCCAGGGGAACCATCATCGGGAACCCGAGCAGCAGCAGCACAAGCATTATGATTCCTAGCAAAGCCAGCATGCGATTGTCCTTGGTTTGCGGTTTGTCCAGCGCATTACTCTCGGGGCTGTGACTCGGAGGAGTCGCCTGGTGCAGAGGTCAGATCGGATTCGTCCACGGGCACCTCGTCAAACTGCTCCCTGTCGCGGAAGGTACGATAGATGTTTCTGCTCACCAGGTTGCGAATGGCCGTCAGCACGTACTGTATGCCGGCCAGAATGAAGCCGACGGGCAGTGCCAGATAGACAATCCACAGCGGGATATGCAGCGATGAGCTGGTGCGTCCGCGAGACTGAAGCACCGTGACATAGTCGATGGACAGGTAGGCGAAGTAGAACATCAGCGCGGCCGTACCGAGACAGATGGTGACCAGCAGCGCCTTGCGAGGCCCGCCGGTAAGCTGTTCATAAATGGCTGACATGCTGATGTGCCGCGCGTTGCGCGCCGCGTAGCCGACGCCCACAAAGGTAATCACCACGATCAGCATCTCGGTGACTTCGTAGGTGCCGGGAATGCCCCGATTGAACAGCTGGTTGCTCACGACGTGGCTGCTCATCAGCAGCGCCATGACGAGGATGCTGGCGGTGATGATCCACTTTTCCAGCTTGCCGAGGGCGCGGTCCAGCTTGCCGAGAGGGCGCAGGATCTTGCGAAATCGGCGACGCCGCTGGCTTTTGGGTGGGGATTGTTGGCTCATATGGCGGATTCACCTGGTACTGGCCGACCGGCGGTGAGCGGTGGCGTTCTCCGACCGTGGGCCGAGGCCTGCTGTCAGTCACGGTCTCGGTTTTTTGTGTGCGCTGGGGGCAGCGTCCATCAGCACTTAGTGATGACGCTACAGAATTTACCGGGGCATCGCCACTGTCCCGGCGGCGCACTGTCCATGGCACTTCAACGCAAGCGTTTTGCCGCTGAGGCAGCCGCGCCGCCGCCAGCGGTGGACAAACAGTGAAAAGCTAGGCGCTGCGCAGCTGCTTTGCCAAGGTATCCAGATCATGCCTGACCGACCGGGCGTCGCCCTGCGCTCGTTTAGCCATGCAGCTGGTCCAGGGGGCATCGCCGAGCTTCAGCGGGCGCACGCCCAGGCCTTGCCGAGCCAGTTCCTGCAGCTGACGCAGCGCTTCGCGCTCGGCGAGCAGCTCGGCCTCCTTGATCGCCTGACGCAGCCTGGCAAGTTCGGGGACGCTGCCGACGCGGGCTTTCAGCGCGCGACGCTGGCGGCGCAGCGGGTAGGTCATGTCGCGCTGCCAGGCGCGGACCGGCTCGAGATGCTGCCCGACATCGTCAGCCGGCGCCAGGCCGTGGCGCGCCAGCCAGCAGAGCCACAGCAGTTCGCAGACGTCCAGTCCGGCGCTATCCTGAAGTCGCAGGCACGCCGCCTCGACGCCGGGTCGGGCGTAAAGCGCCAGGGCAAATTCCCACAGCGGACGATCGGCCAGCTTGCTCCGCATCTCGCTCGTCAATTGGGTAGAATCGGTGTTCATTTTAAGCTGTCGCCTCCCCGGGCGGCGGTTTCATGCACTGTCACTGGAGTTGGCATGATTGCACTGCGCCAAGTCAGCCTGCAACGCGGCACCCAGGCACTGTTGGAAAACGCCGACCTGACCCTGCATGCCGGCTACCGCGTCGGTATCGTTGGCGCCAACGGCGCCGGCAAGTCCTCCCTGTTCAGCCTGCTGCTGGGCCAGCTGTCGCCCGATCGCGGCGAGCTGGAGACCAGCGGCGGTCAGCGAATCGCGCATATGGCGCAGGAAGTGGGCGCGCTTGAGCGCTCGATCCACGACTACGTGATCGATGGCCACCGGGCGCTGCGCGAGGCCGAAGCCGCCCTGGCCGAGGCCCAGCAAAACGGCGAGGCGCACCGCGAAGCCGAGCTGCACGGCAGCATCGAGGCGCTGGATGGCTACAGCGCCCCGGCGCGCGCCGCGCAGCTGCTGGTGGGGCTGGGCTTTCGCCAGGCCGACCTGACGCGCCCGCTGGCGGATTTTTCCGGCGGCTGGCGGATGCGGGTCAACCTGGCGCGCACCCTGTTCATGCCCTCGGATGTGCTGCTGCTCGACGAGCCGACCAACCATCTCGACCTCGATGCGCTGCTGTGGCTGGAGCAGTGGCTGGTGCGCTATGCCGGCACCCTGCTGCTGATCTCGCATGACCGCGACTTTCTCGACGCCGTCTGCGACCACATCGTGCATTTCGAACGCCGCCAGCTGGTGCTGTATCGCGGCAACTACACCGCCTTCGAGCGCACCCGGGCCGAGAAGCTGGCCCTGCAGCAGGCCCAGGCGGCCAAGCAGCAGGCCCGCCGCGCCGAGATCGAAAGCTTCGTGGCGCGCTTTCGCTACAAGGCCACCAAGGCCCGCCAGGCCCAGAGCCGGCTGAAGATGCTCGAACGCATGGGCGACATCGCCGTGGCCCATGCCGACTCGCCGTTTCATTTCAGCATCCCCTGCGCCGATCGCATCTCGCGCCCGCTGCTGGTGCTCGACGAGGCCGAGCTTGGCTATCGCAGCGCTGAGGCCGAAGTGCGCCAGCTGCACGACGTTTCATTATCGCTGCAGCCGGGCCAGCGCATCGGCCTGCTGGGGCCCAACGGCGCCGGCAAGTCGACCCTGATCAAGTCGCTGACCGGTGAGCTGCCGCTGCTGGCGGGCCAGCGCATCGCTGGAGAGCACCTGGCGGTGGGCTACTTCGCCCAGCATCAGCTCGAGAGCCTGGATCTGTCGGCCACGCCGTTTATGCACGTGCAGCGCCTGTCGCCGCGGGCGGCGGACGCCGATATCCGCCAGTTTCTGGGCGGCTTCGGTTTTCGCGGCGACGCTGTGTTCGCCGAGGTGGAGCGCTTCTCCGGCGGCGAAAAGGCCCGGCTGGCGCTGGCGCTGGTGGCCTGGCGCAAGCCCAACCTGCTGCTGCTCGACGAGCCGACCAACCATCTCGATCTGGAAATGCGCGCGGCGCTGACCCAGGCGCTGGCCAGCTTCGAAGGCGCGGTGCTGGTGGTCTCCCACGACCGCCATCTGCTGCGCGCCACCGTGGATGAGTTCTGGAAGGTCGCCGACCATCGCGTCGCCCCCTTCGACGGCGACCTGGACGACTACCGCGCCTGGCTCAAGGCGCGCCTGGAGGGCGAGCGGCGCGAAGTCAGGGCCAACAAGGCCGAAAAAGCCGACAGAGCCGAGGGCGCGGAAGACGAAGCCCCCCGCGAAGACCGCAAGACGGCGCGCCGCGCCGCCGCCGAGCTGCGTGAGGCGCTGCGCCCGCTCAAGCGCGAGCGGGACCGCGCCGAACAGGCCATGGAGAAGACCCGGCGGGCGCTCTCTTCGGTCGAGCAGGCGCTGGGCGACAGCGAGCTGTACACCGACGCGGTGCGCAAGGACGAGCTGAGCCGGCGCCTGGCCGAGCAGGCCGAGCTGGCCGCGCGACTGACCGAGCAGGAGCACGCCTGGCTTGCCGCCGAAGAGGCGCTGGAGGAGGCCGAGCAGCGACTGGAAGCCTAGTTGGCATAAAGCCCGCGACATGGTTCCTGCCCTTCGTGGGGGCGAAATTTATTTCGCGAAGGGCGCCGCCAGGCGCCTTGGGTCAGCTCTCCAGCAGAAAGGTCACCGGTCCGTCGTTGATCAGCGAGACCTGCATGTCGGCGCCAAACTCGCCGCTGGCGACGTGCGGCCAGGCGGCTGTGGCGCGCTCCAGCAGGTAGTGAAAGAGGCGCTCGCCCTCGGCGGGCGGGGCCGCGCTGGAGAAGCCGGGGCGCAGCCCGCGGCCGGTGTCCGCCGCCAGGGTGAACTGGGACACCAGCAGCAGCCCACCCTCCGCCTGCTGCACGTTGCGGTTCATCTTGCCGTCCTCGTCGCTGAATACCCGATAGTGCAGCAGCTTGTGCAGCAGCTTGTCGGCCCGCGCCTCATCGTCGCCTTTTTCCACGCCGACCAGGGCCAGCAGACCGTGATCGATGGCGCCGACGGTGCGCTGGTTGACCTGGACACTGGCCTGGGTGACGCGCTGGATCAGGGCTTTCATGACGGGCTCCGAGACGATACAGCCCCGCAGCCTAGCATGTCTGGCCCGCCGGTGATTAATGCCCCGTCGTGCCTACCAGGCGCGACACAGCATCAGGTCGCTGTTGGGTTCGGACAGCAGCGCCGCGGTGATCCGGCTGCGGCGCCCCAGCAGGCCGCGGTTGCCCAGCGCCAGCAGGTCGGGCGGCTGACGGCGCAGCCGCATCAGCAGTACCTCCAGGGGTTCGCCCTGCTCGATTTCCAGCGACAGCTCGGGGACGTCCTCGAGCTGGCTCATCAGCATTTCGGTCTCGCGCTCCAGCAGCTGACGCAGGCGCTCAAGCTCGCTGTCGCGCCAGCGCGCCACGCTGTCGCTGGAGCCGAGCGTGGCCTCGCCGGGCAGCTGCCAGGCGTGCAGCAGGGTGACTCGGGCCTCGGGAAAGCGCTTGAGGATCTCGCTCAGGGTGTGGCGGCTGGTCAGTGAGAAGTCGATCGGCACTAGAATATCGGTCCAGTCGAGGTTGGCCGGCTGGCAGGCGGTCACTACCGGGCAGGGCGCGTGCTGCATCACGCGTGACAGCGTAGTGCCCTCGACCAGCGCCGGCTGGCCGCGCTTGCGGTGGGTGCCGAGCACCAGCAGCTCGGCCTCGCGCTCGTAGGCCTCGCGGATGATTTCCACGTAGGGCTCGCCGGTCACCGTCTGGATCAGGTGGGGCGGCTCGAGCAGCGCGTAGTCCTCGCGCAGGTCGGTGAGCATGGCGGCGATGTCATCCACCACCGCCGCCTCCAGGTCGTGCAGCCGCCGCCTGGGCAGATAGGGGTCCAGCACGTGAAGAATATGGAGCCGGGCGCCGTTTTCATTGGCCAGGCGGATGGCCCGGCCAAAAGCGGCGCGATTCTCGGCGGAGAGATCACAGGCAAGCAGCACGTTGCGAGACATGGGGCGGCCCTCTGCTGGTTCGGAGTCACCGTTTCAGGATGGGCGCCAGCCGGCGTCTTCGCAAGTGAGGGGCGGCGTATTGGCAAGCAGGTGGTTAGATTTCGGATACTACCCGGCGGCAGACCGGCGCGAAGACGCTGTGAACCCTTCCCTGGGCGCTCCCTCTGTCATCCATGACAGAGGAGCTTCGCTCCGGTCTGCCCCCGGTGTCTCCACTCAGTGCCCGCGATGGTCGCCTGACGCATGTACAGCGGTCGACCGGGCCGTCTACCACCAGGCGTGAAAGTGATGCACCGGCCCGCGGCCGTGGCCCACCGACAGGCGTCGGCTGGCGTCCAGGGCGGCATGCAGCCAGCCCTTGGCCGCGTCGATGGCGCTGGTGATGGCATCGCGGTCGGCGCCTGGCGGCAGCTGGGCCAGCAGAGCCGTGATGGCCGCGGCCAGGGCGCAGCCGGTGCCGTGCAGATTGCGGGTATCGATACGCGACGCGGTCAGCCAGGTATGCTGCTGCGGGGAGATCAGCAGGTCGGGGCAGCTGTCGCCGCGCAAGTGGCCGCCTTTGAGCAGCACATAGGGCGCGCCGAGCGCGCGCAGGCTCGGCATCAGGGTTTCCATGGTCTGCGTCGAGGTGGGCGCCGGCGCGTCGAGCAGCACCGCCGCCTCGGGCAGATTGGGGGTGATCACATCGGCCAGCGGCACCAGGATATCGCGCACCGCCGCGATGCCGGCGGCGTCGACCAGAATATCGCCGCTCTTGGCCACCATCACCGGGTCCAGCACGATCCAGCGCGGCCGGCGCGCGCGCAGCGCCTCGGTAATCACCTCGGCCACCTCGCGGCTGGCCACCATGCCGATCTTGACCGCGTCGATCGAGATATCATCGAGCACCGCCGCCAGCTGCGCGGCGATAAAGTCGGCGGGCACCGGGTGCACCCCGCGCACGCCTTGGGTGTTTTGCGCGGTCAGGGCGGTGATCACGCTGGTGCCGTAGCAGCTCAGCGCGGAGAAGGTCTTCAAGTCTGTCTGAATGCCGGCGCCGCCCGACGGATCGGAGCCGGCAATGGTCAGGACGTTGGGAATGCGGGTCATGATTGGGTCAACTCATGATGGGGTGGCATGCGTATTATAAAGGAAGCGAGTGAAGCGTCAGGGGGCATCAGCATACGCCAGCGGTCGGGAGCCTGGCCATGCTGAGCCTGTTTGCGGTGGCGCTGGCCAGTGCCACCCTGCTGCCCGGCGGCTCCGAGCTGTGGCTGGCGCGGCTGTGGTGTCTGGGCGAGCCGCTGCTGGCGCTGTGGCTGGTGGCGACCGCGGGCAATACGCTCGGCAGCCTGATCAACGTGGCGCTGGGCCGCTACGCCCGGCGCTTTCAACGGCGGCGCTGGTTTCCGGTGTCGCCGGCGGCGCTGGTCCGCGCCGAGCGCTGGTACGCGCGGCTGGGCGAATGGAGCCTGCTGCTGAGCTGGCTGCCGCTGATCGGCGATCCGCTCACCGTGCTGGCCGGCGTGCTGCGGCTGCCCTGGTGGCGAGCCGCGCTGTGGATACTGATTGCCAAGGGCGGGCGCTACGCGCTGGTGCTGTGGCTGGCCGATGCGTGGCTGCTGCCGCTTTGTTCTTAGGACAGCATCTCAAAAGTTGGCCGGCAGCCAGGTGGCAATCGCGGGAAACCACGCCAGCGCCAGCAGCATGCACAGCTGCAGCGCGATGAACGGCAGCACGCCGCGATAGATGGCCGAGGTGGGCACGCTGTCGGGCGCGACGCCGCGCAGGTAGAACAGCGCGAAGCCAAACGGCGGGGTGAGAAACGAGGTCTGCAGGTTGATGGCGATCATGATGCCAAGCCAGATCGGGTCAAGCCCCATGGCCAGCAGGATCGGGCCGACGATCGGCACCACCACGAAGGTGATCTCGATGAAGTCGAGAATGAAACCGAGCAGAAAGATCACCAGCATGACGATGAGAGTGGCGCCGACCACGCCCCCGGGCATGCTGTCAAACAGCCGGCCGACCAGCTCTTCGCCGCCGAAGGCGCGAAACACCAGGGAGAACAGCGCAGCGCCGATCAGGATCATGAACACCATGCTGGTCACGCTGGTGGTGGTGCGCAGCACCTCGCGCAGGGTCGCGATATCCAGGCGGCGATAGATCAGCGCCAGCAGCATGGCGCCGAAGGCGCCCACGGCGGAGGCCTCGGTGGGCGTGGCGAAGCCGCCGAGTATCGAGCCCAGCACGGCAGTGATCAGCACGATCGGCGGCACCAGCCCCTTGAGCAGCAGCAGGCCCAGTCCGCGCTCGTGACCGAGCTCCTTCATCAGCTTTTCGCGATCGACGGCGGGCGCGCTGTCGGGGTGCAGCCAGGCGGTGATCGCCACGTAGAGGATGTACAGCCCCACCAGCATCAGCCCCGGCACCAGCGCGCCCATGAACAGGTCGCCCACCGAGACGGTCCTGGGGCTGAAGATGCCCATCTCCAGCTGCGCCTGCTGATAGGCTGTGGACAGCACGTCGCCCAGCAGCACCAGGGCAATCGACGGCGGAATGATCTGACCCAGGGTGCCGGTGGCGCAGATAGTTCCAGCGGCCAGCGGCACGCTGTAGCCGCGCTTGAGCATGGTGGGCAGCGAGATCAGCCCCATGGTCACCACCGTGGCGCCGACGATGCCGGTCGACGCCGCCAGCAGCATGCCGACCAGGGTCACCGAGATGCCGAGCCCGCCGCGCAGCGAGCCAAACAGCATGGCCATGGCGTCGAGCAGGGTTTCGGCGACCCTGGATTTCTCCAGCAGCACGCCCATCAGCACGAACAGCGGTACCGCCAGCAGCGTCTGGTTGGTCATGATGCCGTAGAGGCGATTGGGAAAGGCCGAGAGGTAGTGCCCATCGAAGCGGACATCGATGCCCAGCGCCTCGAGCCCCGTGCCCAGTCCGGCAAAGGCCAGGGCGGTGCCGGCCAGCGACAGCGCGACCGGATAGCCGGCCATCAATACCAGACAGATCACCGCGAACAGCACCAGCGGCATGAACTCCAGCATCAGCGCCGCTCCTCAGGCGGCTCGACCGGCGTCATATCAGGCCCCAGGGTCGGCGGTCTTCCGCACAGCGTCATCAGGCTGCGCGTGATCTCCACAGCGCCCTGCAGGATCATCAGGGCGGCAAACAGCAGAATCAGCGTCTTGAGCAGAAAGACGCCGGGAATGCCCCCCGAGTCCGGCGAACCTTCGAAAATGCGCCAGGACTTACCGACATACCCCCAGCTGACCAGCAGCACGAAAACCATCACCGGCAGCAGCAGAAACAGCGTGCCCAGCAGGTCAACCAGCGCCTTGCGGCGCGCCGGCAGCGCGCGATAGAAGATATCCACCCGCACGTGGCCGTCCTGGTGGAGGGTGTAGCCGGCGGCCAGCATGAACACCGTGGCGTGCAGATACATCACCGACTCCTGCATGGGCACGCTGCTGACGCTGAAGGCGTAGCGCAGCACCACGATCAGAAATTGGATCAGCATCATGATCAGCACCAGCCAGGAGAGGCCGTGGCCAAGCCGTGCAGACAGGCGGTCCAGCCGGGCGGCGAAGGAAGGCAGCTCACGGAGTTCGGGCATGAGAGGCTCGCAGTGCGGTTTTTTTGGGTGATCAGGGGTGAAGCGTGCTGGCTGCCGGCGGCAAGAGGCTGACTATACAACAAATATTAGCGATTAGGCAGGGCAATGGACGCGGCGTGCTGCAGCAGCGCGAAATGCTCGTCCAGCTGATGCTGGCAGGCGTCGGGCAGCCGCACGTCGATGGCGATCGGCAGGTGGTCGGAAAACAGCCGCCTGAGCACCTGGACGCGCTCGGCGTGCAGCGAGTCGGACAGCAGGATGTGATCCAGCGCCCGGCGCGGCTGCCAGGAGGGGTAGCTCGGCGGTAGCTGCACCGGATGCAGCGCCAGCGACTGACAGAAGCGCTGGTGGCTCTGGATCTGCTCGAACGAGCAGTTGAGATCGCCCATCACCACCACGTGACGCAGCGGCTGAATGATTTCGCTGAGGTAGTTCAACTGGCGCTTGCGGCCGCGATGGCTGAGCGCCAGGTGCGCGACAAACACGTGCAGCGCATCGGGGCCGCTGCCGTAGCGCGCATGAATGGCACCGCGCCCGGGCAGCGTGCCGGGCAAGCGGTGTTCCTCTACCAGGGCCGGCGTTAGCCGCGAGAGCAGGCCGTTGCTGTGCTGGGCCAGCCTGCCCAGGTTGCGATTGAGCTGCTGGTAGTGGTGTGGGAAGCCGGACCGGTAGGCCAGATACTCCACCTGGTTGATGCTCCCCGAGCGGAAGCTGCCCCCGTCGGCTTCCTGCAGGCCAACGATATCGTAGCGCTTGAGAATGTTGCTGATCAGGTCGAGGCGCCGCTGGCGTTTGGGGTGGGGCAGCACGTGCTGCCAGCCTCGGGTCAGGTAGTGGTGATAGGCCGATGTCTGAATGCCCACCTGCAGATTGAAGGTGAGCAGTCTCAGGCGACCGTCTTCAGGCATTATTGGCTGGGTTTCAGCCGGAGGTGCGTTCATTCCTTGGCGTTGCTCTCGGTTGGGCTGTTATCGCGCTCGCTGCGCACTTGATCAATCAGCGCCGCGGCGATCTGCGGCATGTTATCCAGGCTGCCGGCGCTGCGCGGCGTGATCACATAGCGGCCATCCACCATCAGTGCCGGCACGCCCATCAGCTGCATGGCGCGCATGCGGGCGTTGGCCTGATTGACCTGGGACTTGACGCCGAAGGAGTTGAGCGCGCTCAGCGCGTCCTCCTTGCTGACCCCGTAGCCGCTGAAGAAGGTGGCGATGTCGTCGGCGTCGGTCAGGCGCTTGCCCTGCTCGTGCAGCGCGGCGAAGAAGTCGCTGTGCACCTGCTCCAGAATGCCCAGGTCTTCGGCGGCATAGTAGGCCACTGCATGCTTGATCCATGCGTCCCCCATGGTCGCCGGCAGGCGGTTGAAGGACACGTCCTCGGGCAGCTCGGCGACCCAGGCGTTGAGCGGCTCTTCCAGGCTGTAGCAGTGCGGGCAGCCGTACCAGAACGCTACTGTGACCTCGATCTGGCCGTCCTCGACCTGGGTCTTTAGCGGCGTATCAAGCACTGTGTAGTGCTGGCCTTCAATCAGGTTGGCGGCGGCGGTAATGGTCGACAGTCCAAGGGTGACAAGGCCGACCAGCAGAGGCTTTAACATGAATCTTCTCTCAGTGACAGTTCAGGGTTTCGGGCAGGTTGCTGCGGGCCGATGAGTCGACCACCGTATTGGAACGCGCTATGCGGCGCGGGTTCCCGATAGACACAAAAGGCGGCACCTGGGCCGCCTTTTGCGCTGCTGGCGCCGGCTCAGTGCAGGCCGAGCACATAGTTGGCAACGGCTTCCATGTCGCTGTCGCTCATCTTGACGGCGATGTCGCGCATGATGGCGCTGGGATCGTTGGTGCGCTCACCGCTGGCGAAGGCCTTCAGGTTCTTTACGATATACTCGGGGTGCTGGCCCGATAGCGCCGGATAGACGGCGGAGCCGATCCCTTCGCCGGTGGGCATGTGGCAGGCGGCACAGGCGGGAATTCCCTTGGCCAGACTGCCCGCGCGGTACAGCTCGCGGCCTTTGGCAACCAGCGCTTCGTCCGGGTCGGCCTGGCCCAGGGCGGGGGTCATGTCAGCGTAGTACTTGGCCACGTCCCAGGCATCCTGGTCGGAGAAGTTGTCCACCTGGCCGACCATTTCCGGCACCGTGCGCTTGCCGTCGCGAATATCCATGATCTGTTTGGCGAGGTAGGAGGCCTGTTGACCGGCCTGGTTGGGGAAGGCGCCGGTGGGGCTGATGCCTTCCTGGCCGTGGCAGGCGGCACAGGCCACGGCCTTTTCCTTTCCGGCGGCGGCATCCGCAGCCGCTTGAGGATCATCTTGGGCGTGTGCGGCGCCGACGGCGCCCATGGTAATTGCCAGGCTTGCCAGTAGCTTTCTCATTGCTAGTCCACTATGCCGTTACATTATTGAGCGGTACATGTTCAAGCAGTACATGTTCGAGTAAAACATTGAGCTATGCGCGTCAGGGCGATCCGAATAAAAGATCGCGTATCCATGTCGCTGCCGACCGGAGCTCGTATGGTAAACTGAGGCGCCCGGGGTCGCATATATAAAGATACTGCATTATAACGCAACACCATTGTCTCTGGAATGCAAACCTGAGGCTATCGGATCAACCCCAGGACCCAGCCATGTCGCGACTCAACTATCAGGCCGCCCGTTTTCTCATCAGTTCGCCCGATCTGGCCAGATGCCCGCCGGACCACGGTCGGGAAGTCGCCTTCGCCGGGCGCTCCAATGCCGGCAAGTCCAGCGCCATCAATGCCCTGACCCGCCAGCGCGCCCTGGCGCGCACCTCCCGGACGCCGGGACGCACCCAGCTGATCAACTTTTTCACCCTGGGCGATGACCCGAGCCGCCGGCTGGTCGACCTGCCCGGCTACGGCTACGCCAAGGTGCCGGAAAGGGTCAAGGACGAGTGGCAGCGTCATCTGTCGCAGTATCTGCAGCGGCGGCGCTCGCTGAAGGGCCTGGTGCTGCTGATGGACGTGCGCCACCCGCTGACTGAGTTCGACCAGACCCTGCTGGACTGGGCCGACGACAGGGACATGCCGGTGCATATTCTGCTGACCAAGGCCGACAAGCTGAAAAGCGCTGCCGCCAAAAATGCGCTGCAGCAGGTCCGTTCGCGGCTGCGCGAGTGGGAGGACCTGGTGAGCGTCCAGCTGTTCTCGGCGCTGAAGAAGCAGGGCGTCGAGGAGGCGCACGCCCGGCTCGACGAGTGGCTGGCGACCGA
>DATHXP010000171.1:0-3893 GCA_035459605.1 Halomonas sp.
AAATATCGATGAGTTGAAGGCGGTTGTCGATGACAGCCTCGCCGACGTGGCCGACTTTCGCTATATCGGCGCCAGCGTGATGGGGCGCTACTTTTCCAATGCCACGCCGCAGCAGCGCTCGCGCTTTGTGAATACCTTTCGCCAGACGCTGATCGACACCTACGCCAAGGGCCTGGTGACCTACGATTATCGCGAGATACGCGTGCTGGATAATCAGCGCAGCGGCCGCTACGACGATCAGGCCAGCGTAGAGATGGAAATCGTTGGCACCGACGGTGACGTCTACCCGATCAGCTACACCCTGCGTCTTAAAGACGGCCAGTGGAAGGTGGTCAACGTGATCGTCAATGGCATCAACCTGGGGCTGACGTTTCGCAACCAGTTCGACCAGGCGATGCGCCAGAACAACCGCGACTATGACGCCGTCATCAGCGCCTGGGCGCCCGAGCTGGAGGCCGACGAGCTGGAGCGGGGCGGCTCCTCATGAGCCTGCTGCACGAGACGGGGGACAGTCGCCTCGAGGCCAAAGGCGCCGTCCTCTCGGTGACGGGCGGCGTCGACTTTGAAGGCGCCGCTGAGCTTGCCGACGCCGGCAGCCGGTGGCTGGCGCAGCAGGCGACTGCCAGCGCGGTAGTGTTTGATCTTAACGGCGTGGATCGCATCAGCAGTGCGGCCATCAGCGTCGTGCTGGAGTGGCTGCGCGTCGCCAGGGCGCAGCGCCTGACGGTTCAGTCCGTCGAACTGTCCGCGCCGCTGTACAGGCTGGCTGAAGTGGTCGGCATCGAGCGTCTGCTGCCGGCACGGACGGCGGCCGCCCGTGGCTGAGGCTGTCGCTTGCCATCGCCAAGCGCGGCGCTTTTCTTTACTATAGCTCTCCAGTTCATGCCGCCGCGGAGCCCGGCCGCTCGGCGGTGCGCAGTGATTCACAACGACAAGCGAGGGTCCGATGCAACCGACTGACGTCAAAGCGCTGCTCGAAAGCCGAATCGAAGGCTGTGACTTTTATATTCAGGGTGAGGGGTGTGATTTTCAGGTGGTCGCCGTCGGCGATGTCTTCGACGGCATGTCGCGGGTCAAGAGTCAGCAGCTCATTCTAGGGGCGCTGTCCAAAGAAATTGCCAGCGGCGCGCTGCACGCCATCACCGTTCGCACCTTCACCCCGCAGCAGTGGCAGTCCGCTCCCGAGAACACAGGAGCGTGATGCACGCCAATGGATAAGCTGATCATTATCGGCAACGGCCCCGTTGATGGTGAAGTCTGGGTCAGCGGCGCCAAGAACGCGGCGCTGCCCATCCTGTGCGCTGCCCTGCTTTCCGAAGGGCCGGTGACCATCGGCAACCTGCCCCACCTGCAGGACATCACCACCACGCTGGAGCTGCTGGGCTACATGGGGCTTCAGCCGGTGATGGGCGATCACATGAGCATCGAACTCGACGGCGCCCAGGTGACCAGCTGTCACGCCCCGTACGAGCTGGTCAAGAAGATGCGCGCCTCGATTCTGGTGCTGGGACCGCTGCTCGCCCACTTCGGGCATGCCGACGTTTCGCTGCCCGGCGGCTGTGCGATTGGCTCGCGCCCGGTCGATCTGCATCTGCGCGGCCTGGAGGCGATGGGCGCCGAGGTGCACGTGGAGGGCGGCTATATCCGCGCCCGGGTCGATGGTCGGCTCAAGGGCGCCAGCATCTTCTTCGATGTGGTGACCGTGACCGGTACCGAGAACCTGCTGATGGCGGCGACCCTCGCCGAGGGCACCACGGTGCTGGAAAACGCCGCCAAGGAGCCTGAAGTCGTCGATCTGGCCGAATGCCTGATCAAGATGGGCGCCAATATCCGCGGCCACGGCACCGATACCATCACCATCGAGGGCGTCGAGCGGCTGCACGGCGCCGAGCACGACGTGATGCCCGACCGCATCGAGACCGGCACCTTTCTGGTGGCGGCAGCGCTGTCCCGAGGCAGGGTGCGGGTGCGCAATACCCGCAGCGATATTCTGGAGGCGGTGCTGGCCAAGCTGGAGGAAGCCGGCGCCACCGTTACCAGCGGCGAGGATTGGATAGCGCTGGACATGCACGGCCAGCGCCCGCGCGCGGTCAATATCCGCACCGCGCCCTATCCGGCGTTTCCCACCGACATGCAGGCGCAGTTTGTGGCCATGAATGCCGTGGCGGAAGGCACGTCGCGCGTCGTCGAGACGATCTTCGAGAACCGCTTCATGCACGTTCAGGAGCTGAACCGCATGGGCGCCGATATCGTCCTGGAAGGCAACACCGCCGTGATCAGCGGCGTCGAGAGCCTGTCCGGCGCGCCGGTGATGGCCACCGATCTGCGCGCCTCGGCGTCGCTGGTGATCGCCGCCATGATGGCCCAGGGCGAGACCCTGGTCGATCGCATCTATCACATCGATCGCGGCTACGAGTGCATCGAAGAAAAGCTCCAGCTGCTGGGCGCGCGGATACGGCGCATCCCGGGCTGAGCGCGCCGCAGGCAAATGGCTACGGGCCACAGGCAAAACCATGAGCAAGCAACTGATTTTGGCCCTTTCCAAGGGCCGCATACTCGACGAGACGCTGCCGCTGCTGGCCGAAGCCGGCATTACTCCCGCCGAGGACCTGAACGGCAGCCGCAAGCTGCTGTTTGATACCAATGAGCCCGGGGTCAAGCTGGTGGTCATTCGTGCCACCGACGTGCCGACCTACGTGCAGCTGGGCGCCGCCGATGTCGGGGTGGCCGGCAAGGACGTGCTGCTCGAGCACGGCGCCGAGGGGCTGTATGAGCCCCTCGACCTGGAGATTGCCCGCTGTCGGCTGATGACGGCCGGCGTTCAGGGCGTTGCACCGCCCCGAACGCGGCTGCGGGTGGCCACCAAGTTTGTCAACGTCGCGCGGCGCTACTATGCCACCCAGGGCATACAGGCCGAGGTGATCAAGCTGTACGGCGCCATGGAGCTGGCGCCGATGATGAATCTGGCCGATGAGATCGTCGATGTCGTCGACACCGGCAATACGCTGCGCGCCAACGGCATGGAGCCCCGCGAGCTGATCGCATCGATCAGCACGCGGCTGGTGGTCAATCAGGCGTCCATGACCATGAAGCACGCGCACATCAAACCGCTGCTGGAAGGCCTGCGCGAGGCCGTGGCGCGCCGGCGCGCCGCCTGATTTTCGTAAGAACCCCCGGCCCATCGCTAAAGAGTAGAAGTTCAGGTTTTCGTAGGAGCGGCCTTCAGGCCGCGAAACTGCCGCGCCGCGGCAGCGCTTTTATCGGATAGCATCTAACTACTTGAAGCAGACACCGGACAGTGAATGGCACCATGGCAACCCCGATGAAGACCCCGATGAAAATAGCCCGGCTGTCCACAGCGGACAGCGACTTCGACGCGCGTCTCGATGCGCTGCTGGCCTGGGAGGGCGTGTCCAGTGCCGAGGTGGCGCAGCGCGTCGACGCGATCATTGCCGCGGTGCGCGACCGGGGCGACGACGCCCTGGTGGAGTACAGCAACCGCTTCGACCGGCTGGCAGCCACCGGCATGGCCGAGCTGATTCTGAGTCCCGAGCGTCTGAAGCGGGCCTTTGATTCCCTGCCCGGTGAGCAGCGCGAGGCCCTGACCGTCGCCGCCGAGCGCGTGCGCACCTATCACGAGCACCAGAAGGCCGGCTCCTGGCGCTACACCGACGCCGACGGCAGCGTGCTGGGGCAGCAGATCACACCGCTGGATCGCGCCGGCGTCTACGTGCCCGGCGGCAAGGCGGCCTATCCCTCATCGGTGCTGATGAACGCCATTCCCGCCAGGGTCGCCGGCGTGAGCGAGATCATCATGGTGGTGCCGACACCCGACGGCGTGCTCAACGAGCTAGTGCTGGCGGCGGCCCACCTGGCCGGCGTCGACAAGGTGT
>DATHXP010000172.1:0-5961 GCA_035459605.1 Halomonas sp.
CGCGCTGGGCATGGGAGAGAACACGCGCAGCATGCTGATGACTCGGGCGCTGGCCGAAATGAGCCGCTTCGCCGTGGCCCAGGGCGCCAATCCCATGACCTTTCTGGGGCTGGCCGGCGTGGGCGACCTGATCGTGACCTGCTCGTCGAGCCGCTCGCGCAACTACCGCGTCGGTTTTTCGCTGGGTCAGGGCAAGACGCTGGACGCGGCGGTGGAGGCGCTGGGCCAGGTGGCCGAGGGCGTCAACACCGTGCGTCTGGTGCGCGACAAGGCCCGTCAGGACGGCGTCTACATGCCGCTGGCTGAAGGGCTCTATCAGGTGCTGTTTGGCGGCGTTCCCCCCCAGCAGATGGCGCGGCTGCTGATGCAGGGCGAGCACAGCAGCGACGTGGAGTTCGTGCTCTCGCGCGAAGATGTGCTGCAATCGCATCGGGAAGCACGAGACCCCGATGAGAGCTTTAATGATAGCCACGATGAGGAGGTTTGATGATGACGCTGCTCGAGCATCTGCTGATCATGCGCCACGGAGAGGCGGGCCCCGGACGCGTGGATCGTGAGCGCGAACTGACCCGGCGCGGCCAGGCCGAAGCGCGCCTGATGGGAGGCTGGCTGGCAGCGAACATAAATCATTCGCCCCGGCTGCGCGTGGTGGCGAGTCCCTATCGGCGAGCTCAGCAGACCGCCGCCCTGGTCGCTGACGCACTGGCCGGCGCCGGGATCGACATCGGGGTTGAAACGCTGGACGGCATCACTCCGGACGACGCGCCCGAAGACGTTGTGGACTGGCTGCTTGAGCAGCCTGGCGGGCGGCCGCTGCTGCTGATCAGCCACATGCCGCTAGTGGGTGCGCTGACCGGGCTGCTGGTAGAGGGGCGCGCGGATCGCGGACCCGGTTTTGTCACCGCCGCCGTGGCCGAACTCGAAGCCGAGGTGTGGGCAGCGGGCGCGGCCCGGCTGGCGCGGATGATGACGCCCGCTGAGCTCGCTTAGCGCGCCCTGTCTCAAGAGCCTTGTTAGATAACCCCGGCGAGGCGCAGGCCAAATACCCCCAGCGTGACGGTCAGGCTGGCCATCAGGGTGCTGATGGCGATGATATTGGCGGCCAGGGTGGCATTGCCGCCCATGGCCTTGACCATGACAAAGCTCGCCGCCGCCGTGGGGCTGGCGAAAAACACGAACAGCACGCCGAGCTCGATGCCGCGAAAGCCGACCAGCCAGGCGGCGCCCGTGGTCAGCGTCGGCAGCGTGATCATCTTCATCAGGCTGGCGCCCAGCGCCCGCTGCCCCGAGTGGCGCATGGATTTCATGGACAGGACAGCGCCCACGCAGATCAGCGCCAGCGGCAGCGTCAGCGAGGCGAAGTAATCCCCCGAAGTGGCCAGCCAGACCGGCAGCGTCAGGCCGCTGGCGGCGACCGGCAGGGCCAGCACCACGGCCAGGATCAGCGGGTTGGTCACCACCTGGGCAAGCAGGCTGCGCCAGTCGGTGCGCTGGTCGTCCTGATAGGTGGCCAGGGCGATCACCGCAAGGGCGTTGTAGGTCAGTATCACCACGCCGAGAAGCAGGCCGCCGGTCGAGAGCCCGGCCTCGCCGTACATGCCGGCGGCCAGCGCCAGCCCGACGATGCCGCAGTTGCCGCGGAATGCCCCCTGAATATAGACCCCGCGCTCGGCGCGGGGCACGCGCAGGATCGCCCAGCCCCAGCTGAGCAGAAAGCTCGCCAGGGTGGCCAGGGCGAAGAAACCCAGCAGCCACGGGTTGAGGGTGGTTTCCAGGTCGGCGCGCACGATGGACAGAAACACCAGGGTCGGCAGGGTGGCCCTGAATACCAGCAGCGAGGCGGTGGCAATGAAGTCCTGATCGATCCAGCGCAGCCGCTTGAGCAGCAGGCCGAGGAATACCATGACGAACACCGGCAGGGTGACGTTCAGGGTGCCGAGAAAGACCTCGAGCAGATTCATCCGCGGGCCATCCAGAAGCCGACAATCAGCGCGATCACCACGGTAATGAAAAACACTCGGTTGCGGATATGGGTCGTGTGTCTAGGCCGATTCATACAGAGCTCCGGGTAAAAAGCCGCCGCAGCAGGGCGGCCGAGAAGAGTGGCTTGGCGCTCCATGGTATTCTCGTTAGCCTGCTAGCTCCAGACAGGGCCCTGTTCTTTCAGGGCTATCGCAGCTGGCCCCCAAGGGGCGCCGGGGACAGCTCGAAGAGGGGGCCTGCGGGGGCGCCGACCGAAGTGAATAGAGAAGCCAAGATGCCAGATTCTGCTACTGCTCAACGCGAGCCCCTGCTGTTTGCCCACGCCAACGGTTTTCCCGGCTGCAGCTATCGAAGCTTCCTGGCGCCGCTGGAGGCCAGCTTCGACGTTCATCCGGTCGAGAAGCTGGGACATCATCGCGACTTTCCCGTGGGGCACAACTGGCTGGCGCTGCGCGATGAGCTGCTCACGCATCTGAAGGAAATAGAGGCGCCGGTGGTCGGCGTGGGGCATTCCATGGGCGGCGTGCTGATGGGCATGGCGGCCGCTGTCGCCCCGCAGCGCTTTCGCTGCGTGGTGATGCTTGACCCGCCCCTGATGCTGGGCCTCGATGCGCTGGCCATGCGTCTGGCCAAGCGCATGGGACTTGCCGATCGCGTCACGCCGGCGGGACGCAGCAGGGGGCGCCGCGCCCGGTGGCCGAGCCGCGAGGCGATGCGCGACTACTTGAAATCACGCGGCCTGTTTCGCTGCTTCACCGACCAGGCGCTGGAGGACTATCTTGAGGCGGGATCGATTGAGCTCGACAGCGGTGAGCGCGTGTTGGCGTATGATCCCGAGATCGAGGTGGAGATCTTTCGCCACCTGCCCCACCATCTGGATGATCTCCCAAGTCGCATTGCCGTGCCGCTGGGGCTGCTGGCCGGCCGCGACTCGGAGCTGCTGACCGCGAGGCGCTGCAGGAAGATTGCCGCCAGCGGCGTCATGCTGGACAAGGTGCCCGGCGGCCACATGTTTCCCATGGAGCATCCGCAAGAGGCGCGTCGTGCCCTGGTCGAGATGATTGGTCGTCTGCTGGCGACATCGCCGCCGGCCGCTTCAGGCGGTGTGCTGCCATGACGCGCTCTCTAGAATCCGAGGCCGTGGAGTGTCGGCTGGCCGCTGGCCGCCTGGCAGCGCTGAGCTGGGGCAAACAGGAAGCCCCCGTCTGGCTGGCGCTGCACGGCTGGCTGGACAACGCGGCGAGCTTTTCGCGGCTGGCACCGCTGCTGGTGGAGCGGCTCGGTATTCGAGTCGTCGCCCTGGATTTTGCCGGCCACGGGCACTCAATGGCGCTGCCCGGCGAGTACGATTACGCGCTGTGGGACTACTGCCACGACGTGCTGGATGCCATGGACGATCTGGGGCTTGAACGGGCCACCCTGCTGGCTCACTCCATGGGGGCCGGGGTGGCCAGTCTGCTGGCCGCCGCGCTGCCGAAGAGAGTCGCGGCGCTGCGCCTGATCGACGGCCTGGGAGCGCTGACCACCGATGCCGAGGACGCGCCCGATCAGCTGCGGCGCTCGCTGCTGGCGTTTCGTCGCCCTCGACGTCGACCGCCTTGCTACACTGATCAAGAAAGCGCCGTGGCCGCGCGGGTGGCCGGCGGTGCGACGCCGGTGGATGCCGCGACCATCGCACCGGTGGTGGAGCGCAATCTGCGCCCGGCGCCCGGCGGCGGCGTGACCCTGGGCAGCGATCCGCGGCTGCTGAGACCCTCGCCGGTGCGGCTGACGCCGGAACAGCTGCTGGCCGTGCTGAAAGCCATTCGCTGCCCGACGCTGCTGATCGAAGGCAAAGAGGGGATACTGGCCGGGCGGCCTCGGGCCGCGCAGGCGCGCGCTGCGGTTGCCGGTCTAGAGCGACGCGTGCTGCCCGGCGGGCATCATCTGCATCTTGAGCCGGCACGCGCGGCCGCCGTTGCCGCGGCGCTGGCAGAGTGCGCTGCCCGATCGTCATGAGCGCTGGGGAACGGATAAGGAGCGAGTAGCAGATGGTTAGCGGCAAACGCGTCGGGCTGGTGCTGGGCAGCGGGGGCGCCAGGGGCTATGCGCACATCGGCGTCATCGAGGCGCTGGAGTCGCGCGGCTACGAGGTCGTGGCGCTGTCGGGCTGTTCGATGGGCGCGCTGATTGCCGGCATCTATGCCGCGGGACAGCTACAGGCTTACCGCGACTGGGTGTGCCAGCTCGACTATCTCGACGTGCTGAAGCTGGTCGATGTGACCTGGAGCCCGATGGGCGCCATGAAGGCCGCCAAGGTCATGGGCAAGCTCGGTGAGCTGGTGGGTGATGTGCGCATCGAGGACCTGCCGATACCGCTGACCACCGTGGCCACCGACCTGGTTCGTCAGCGCGAAGTCTGGTTTCAGAGCGGCTCGCTGCTGCAGGCCATCCGCGCCTCGATTGCGGTACCTGGCGTTATCACGCCGAGCCATCGCGGCGAGCAGATGCTGGTGGACGGCGGACTGCTCAACCCCCTGCCGATCATCCCGTCGGTGGCCACCCATGCGGACCTGGTCGTCGCCGTCAACGCGACCGCACACACGCCCGCGCCGGTATCGCTGGAGTCGCTGCTGCCGCCGGACGACGTTGCCAAGGAAAGGGCCAAGGAAAAATCGCGCGTGGCTGCCCGGCCGAACGCAGGCGGTAATAGTGACTCGGAGCACTGGATCGAAGGCATGCGCAACATGACCCGTCGACTGTTCAGCAACGGTGATAACGGCGAGGGGCAGCCCCGAAAAGAGTCCGAGCGACCAACCTGGGGGCGGCTGGACGTGGTCATGGCGTCGTTCGATACCACCCAGGCGGCGCTGGCCAAGTACAAGGTGGCCGGCTACCCGCCGGATATCCTGATCGAGGTGCCCAAGACCGTCTGCGGGGCCTATGAGTTTCATCGCGCCGAAGCGCTGATCACCCTGGGGCGGCACCTCAGCCACCAGGCGCTGGATCATTTCGAGTATGCCGGAAAGGCCAAGCCGGTCACTCCCTAGCGGTATTTGTCGGCATCACGCCGCGTGGCAGCACTTTGGCAAGTGCCGGCTAGTCCAGACGGTGCTTGCGCTTGAGCAGCACATACACCGCGCCGGTGCCGCCGTCGGCCTCGGTCGCCGAGCAGAAGGCCAGCACGCAGGGCCACTCGCGCAGCCAGGCGTTCACGTGGCTCTTGATCACCGGATAGTCGGCGCGGCTGCCCCAGGCCTTGCCGTGAACCACGATGACGCAGCGTGCCCGGACCGCCCGGGCATCGTCGAGAAAGGACTCCAATTCGGCGCGAGCCTCTTCCAGGGTGTGATTGTGCAGGTCGAGCCCGGCCTCCCAGGCGATCTGGCCGCGCTTGAGCCGGCTGCGGGTGCGGTAGGGCAGATCGGGCACGGCAAAATCGAGCGCTTCGGAGGGGCGCACCGGTTCGACCCGGCCATCCGAGGTGCGTCCCGGCAGGCTGGTCGAGGCATGGCTGGCGGCGGCTTCGCGGCGCACCTGAGTTGCTATGTTCGTGCGCCTGGGCTTGCCGGTATCGGCACGGCTGCTCTGGATTCGGCGCACGCCCGCTTCGCTCAGCGCCTTGCGAAAGGCGCTGATGTCGTCCTGGTCAAGGGGAGGGCGGCGCTGGCTCATCGGAAACTCACTGGGGTGGCAAAGAAGGTGTCGGGTTAGACGCCCAGTATACCGGCCCCGGCGTGGCTGTGAACCGCTGCCGGGGGTACAATCCAGGATCACGGGCACGTTCTGAACCCGCCGAGCCACTTCACGAGGAGCGCCCATGTCCGGCAACACCTTCGGCAAGCTATTCACTGTTACCACCTTCGGCGAGAGCCACGGCCCGGCGCTGGGCGCCATCGTTGACGGCTGCCCGCCGGGACTTGCGATCAGCGAAGAGATTCTGCAGCAGGAGCTGGACCGCCGCCGCCCCGGCACCTCGCGCCACACCACCCAGCGCCG
>DATHXP010000173.1:0-6226 GCA_035459605.1 Halomonas sp.
CGGCCTAATCTCAGAAGGCTCTGCCCAATCCAATAGCGACAACTATCCCACGGGAGAACGCCATGACTGCTTCCCACCTCAAGCCGCTGGCCGCGGCGCTGCTGCTGAGCCCGCTGCTGCTGGGCGCGGCCCAGGCCGCCACCACCGTCAACCTGAGCTACAACGGCGCGCCCGATCCGGACAAGAACGCGGTGCACGTGTTCGCCACCAACCTCGAGACGCTGGTGGAAGAGAAAACCGACGGCGCGATTGAGCTCAAGCTCTACCCCAACAGCATGCTGGGCGAGGAGCAGGAGCGCATGGAGCAGACCATGACCAGCCCCTCGCTCAACGTCGCTTCCTTCGCCGGCATGTCGCCGGTGGTGCCGGAGATCTTTGTCAGCGCCATCCCGTTTCTGTTCGAGGACTTCGACGCCGCGCGCACCTTCTTCGACGAGGGCCGGTACTGGCAGCAGGTGAAGGACGATCTGCGCGAGCGCGCCGGGCTCGAGCTGCTGGCGGTAGTCGAGGAGGGCGGCTTTCTGGCCTTCACCAACAACAAGCGCCCGATCGCCTCGCCCGATGACTTCGAGGGCCTGCGCTTTCGCGCCATGGACCCCAGCCAGGTGGCGCTGTATGAGGCCTTCGGCGCCTCCGGCACGCCGATTCCCTGGACCGAGACCTACATGGGGCTGAGGACCGGCGTGGCCGACGGCCAGACGAATCCGCCGATGTACATCATTCTCGGCAGCCTCAACGAGGTGCAGAAATACCTGACGCTGGCCAACATCCAGTACTCCGATCAGTTTCTGGTCGGCAATGCGGCGATGATCGACGGCTGGGACGACGATGTGCGCGAGGCCTTCCTCGAGGCGGTGCAGGAAGCCAACGCCATGGCCCGGGAGTACAACGAGAGCAAGGTGGACGAGCGCATCGCCTACCTCGAGGACAGCGGCATGCAGGTGATCCGCCCCGACGAAGCGCAGCTGGCCGCCTTCCGCGACCTCGGCCAGCCCGCCTACCTGGAGTGGCTGGGCGAACAGAACATCGACCAGGACTACATCGACATGGCGCTGGACGACGCGGGCTTTGAACGCGCCGAGTGACCCTCCATGACTCGATTTCTGCGCCGGCCGGCCGCGCTGGTCCGGCGGCTTTCCCTGTGGATCGCCAGCGCCATGCTGGCCGTCGACCTGCTGGCCATCCTGTACGGCGTATTCACCCGCTACCTGGCCGGCGGCGCGCCGATCTGGACCGACGAGCTGGCCCGCTACCTGATCATCGGTGCGGTGATGCTGGCGGCGGGCGCGGTGTGGGTCGAGGGCGGCCATATGCGCGTGGCGCTCATCGAACGGCTGCTGCCCCGAGCCCCGGGCCGGCTGCTGTCCTGGTACCAGTGGCTGCTGACCCTGACAATTGCCCTGGTCGGCGCCTGGATCAGCTACCGCTACGCCCAGTCGGTGTCGATGTTCACCAGCCAGGGGCTCGGCATCAGCCGCACGATTCCGGTGATGGCGCTGCCGGTTGGCTTCGCCCTGCTGGCGCTGCTGGCCGCCTGCCACGGCCCCAGGCCGCTGCCGACCCCCAACGAGGAGCCGGCTGACCCCGACAGCGCCGCGCAAAGCGATGCGGAAACAGCGCCATGACGCTGACCATGCTGGCGGTATTCCTGATCCACGTGCTGCTCGGGCTGCCGCTGTTCATTGCCCTGCTCACCACCGCCGCGGTCGGCTTCTTGTTCGTCGACCCGAGCATGATCCCACGGATGATGCCGCAGCAGTTCTTCGGCGGCATCAACGCCTTCTCGCTGATGGCCATTCCGCTGTTCATCCTGGCCGGCAACCTGATGAACGCCAGCAAGCTGACCGACCGGCTGATGGGGCTGGCACGGCTGCTGGTCGGCCACCTGCGCGGCGGCATGGGCCACGTCAACGTGGTCTCCAGCGTGTTCTTCGCCGGGGTCAACGGCTCGGCGGTGGCCGACACCTCGGCGCTGGGCTCGCTGCTGGTGCCGGCGATGCGCAAGGAGGGCTACTCCACCGCCTTCGCCGCCGGGCTGACCGCCGGCAGCTCGCTGATCGGGCCGATCATCCCGCCCAGCATCTTCATGATTCTCTACGCCTCGCTGACCAACACCTCGGTGGGCGACCTGTTTATGGCCGGCGTCATCCCCGGCCTGCTGCTGGGGGTCGCCTTCATGGCCATGAACGCCGTACACGCCTGGCGCATCCGGCTGCCCAGGCGCGGCGGCTGGCCCGGCCGGCGCGAACTGGCCGCTGCCGCCCTGGGCGCGCTGCCGGCGCTGATCGCGCCCTTCATCATCGTGGCCGGCATCGTCATGGGGCTGGTCACGCCGACCGAGTCCGGCGCTCTCACCGCGCTCTACGTGGCGCTCTACGGCGTAGCGGTCGGCAACCTGAAGCCGGCGGGGCTGTGGAAGGCGGTAGTCGACACCACCCGGCTGACCGCGGCGATCTTTATCATCATGGCGGCCTCGAGCACCGTCAGCTGGCTGCTGTCCTACGCCCAGGTGCCCAACCAGTTCGTCGAGCTGCTCACGCCCTACATCGACAGCCCGGTGATCATTCTGCTGCTGCTGAGCCTGATCACCTTCGTCACCGGCATGTTCATGGAGGAGGTCTCGGCGCTGATGCTGCTCACGCCGATTTTCGTCCCCATTGCCATGCTCGCCGGCATCGACATGGTGCATCTGGGCATTATCATTACGCTGAACATCACCATCGCGCTGATCACCCCGCCCATGGGCGCCTGCGTCTTCGTGGCCGCGGCGGTCAGCCGGCTGGAGATCACCGCGCTGTTTCGCACCATCTGGCCCTTCGTCGCCACCGCCATTGTGGTGCTGGTGGCGCTGATCCTGTTCCCCTCACTGACTCTGTGGCTTCCCACCCACCTTGGATGAATTCATGACCAACCACGCAACGTGGCTATCCACACCGATTCCATCAATGGCCGAGCCCGACTGGCCCACCCTGTCGCGGATTCCGATTGCCGGCTCCTGCGAGCGGCTGATCCCCGTCAGCCTGGCCCCGCCGCCGCTCCGGGTGTTTCCCGCCTACGCGCGCATGGATGTTCCCGGCGCGATCAACGAATGCTATCTGCGCGAAGGCGTCTATCGCCGCCTGCTGGCCGTGGCCCGCTCGCTGCCCCGGGGCCTAACTCTTCTCGTGCTCGACGGCTGGCGCCCCTGGCGGGTGCAGCAGTACCTGTTCGAGACGCTCTCCGAAGCCATCCGCGACGCCCACCCCGACATCGACGAGCAGGAGCTGGTCAGGCGCACCCGGGAGTTCGTCTCGCTGCCCAGCCGCTCCCCCGAGGCGCCAAGCCCGCACCTGACCGGCGGCGCGGTGGATGTCACCCTGTGCGACGCCGACGGCCTGCCGCTGGAGATGGGCACGCTGTTCGACGAAGCCGTGCCGGACTCCCACGCCGCGGCGCTGGAAACCCGGGAAGCCGCCCAGCGACAGGCCGCTTCGTCTCAAAACCTGGCTCGCGACAACCGCCGACTGCTGTATCACGCCATGCTCGCCCAGGGCTTCACCAACCTGCCCAGCGAATGGTGGCACTTCGACCACGGCGACCAGCTGTGGGCGCACTACCACGGCCACGCTCAGGCCATCTACGGCCCGGCGGAGCTCGACACCATGGAAAGTCGCTGGCGGCGGCAGCTATAGCGCAGTCGGGAAGGCATGAATGGAGCAGGTTCAGACAGTGGCTATAGGGACCGAATGCTTCGCTGGCCAAGCCAGGCGGCGGCAAGCCACAGCGGCACGCTGACAAATACGTAGGCGACGGCATGCAGCGGCCGGGCGCTGTCGAGCAGGTAGACGACTTCGAGTCCGAACATCGAAAAGGTAGTGAAGCCGCCGCAGAAACCTGTCGCCAGAAAGGCATGCCAGCGAGCGCTAAAGCCGCGGGGATGATAGGCGGCGCGGCTGGCAAACACGGCGATCAGCCAGGAGCCCAGCACATTGACGGCAAGCGTGCCCCATACAAAGGCGCTGCCCAGACCCAGAACCAGCCCGTAGCCGACCAGGGCACGCAGCAGGGCGCCAAGACCGCTGCCGATGGCTACCGCGAGATAGCCGCGCCAGTCGCTCATAGGCCGCTCCCGGCTCCGCCTCCGGCAAACCACCAGCCCAGCGCGGCGGCGGCGGTGCCCAGCATCAGGGTGAGCGTCATATTGGCCAGCGCCCAGCCGCTGCGTCCTTCCTGCCACAGCGCCAGGGTCTGCAGGCTGAGCGACGAGACGGTGGTAAAGCCGCCAAGCACGCCCACCCCCAGCAGCGACCAGGTCGGCGAGCTGCTCAGCGGCCAGCGCAGGCTGGCGGCCAAGGCGCCGATGGCAAGGCTGCCGAGCACATTGGCCGTCAGGGTCCCCCAGGGAAAGGCCTGGCCGAACATCCGGGCACACCGCTCGGTGACGGCCAGCCGGCCCATGCCGCCCAGCGCTCCCCCCAGTGCAACCACTGCCCACAGCGTTATTTCCAAAGTGCCGTATCCTGAACGTCTTCAATGTTCTATAAGCTGACTCTAGAATACCGGCATCCGCGCCACCTGGCACTGCTCACTCTTTGACGATTCGACACGGAGGCCTTTGCGTGCTCTTCACAAGACACTTGACCCTGCTCAGCGGCTGGCTGCTGGCCGCGCTGATAGCGGCCCTGCTGGCCCAGCCGGCGGCGGCGCAGCCCGCCGCGGAAGGCAGCGAGCCTGCCACGGCGAACACCACCCTGGCCGAGCTGCTCGAGAACCCTGACACCCGCCAGCAGCTGATCGACCAGCTGCGCGGTGCGGCCGCAAACGCCCAGGCTGGCGAAACCCCAGCGCCAAGCGCGGAGCCTTCGCTGCCGCGCCAGCTGGCCGAGACAACCAGCCAGGTCGTCGGCGAGATAGGCGATCATGTCGCCCAGGCGATTGCGGTCGTTGGGGGCCTGCTGCGCGGCGGCCTGACCGGCGAAAGCGGCTTCAGCGCCAGCGCGCTGCTTTCTGCAGCCACCAACCTCGGTTTAGTGATACTGGCTACCCTGGCGCTGTTTATCATCATACGGCGCCTGGCCCGGCGCGCTTTCCTCGGCCTCAGCCAGTGGTCGCTCAGCGGGAAAGGACTCTATCCGACGCTGCGCCTGGTACTCAGCGTAGCGCTGGCCGCGCTCATCGATGCGCTGGTCGTCGCGCTGGCCTATGTGGGCGGCAACCTGGCGGCCACCTTTGCGGTGGGCGAGAGCGGCGCGCTGTCGACCCAGGCCTCGCTGTTTCTCAATGCGTTCCTTATCATCGAGCTGCTCAAGGCGGGGGTGCGCATCCTGTTTGCCTCGCGCTACGAAGGGCTGCGCCTGCTGCCCATCGCCGCCGCCGACGCCTCCTACTGGAACCGCTGGATCGCACGCCTGATCGGCCTGGCCGGCTACGGGCTGCTGGTGGTGGTGCCGCTGGTCAATGTCTATCTGTCGCGGGCCCTGGGTTCCGGGGTTGGCACGCTGATCATGGTGGGCGCCTATATCTATGCCGTGGCGGTGGTATTGCGCAATCGCAAACGGCTGCGCGATTCACTCTTCCGCAAGGCCAGGCAAGCCGAGCTCACCGCCAGCCGGGTGGCGCTGCAGCTGTTTGCTCGCGTCTGGCACCTGTTCGCGCTGACCTACTTCACCGTGGTCCTGGTGCTGACGCTGACGCGGCCCGAAAACGCGCTGTCATTTGTGCTGATTGCCACGGGCCAAACGCTGGCCGTCGTGCTGGTCGGCATACTGGTATCGCGGTTTTTGACCCAAACCATTGGCCGCCGCATTCGGCTGTCGGACGACCTGCGCCGCAGGCTGCCGCTGCTTGAGCCGCGCCTGAACAGCTATGTACCCACGGCGCTGCGGGTAATCCGCGTGGTGATTCTGATTGCCGTGGTAATGATCGTGCTGAACGCCTGGGGCGCCTTCGATCTGGCCGCCTGGTACGCGTCTGAAGCCGGTCGCTCCCTGGTCGGCAAGCTGGTCAGCGTCGCCACGATCCTGATCGTCGCGGCCGGCGTCTGGCTGGGGCTGGCCAGCCTGATCGAGCATAAGCTCAACCCCGACGCCGGCCACGGCATCCCTTCGGCCCGGGCCCAGACGCTGCTGTCGCTGTTCCGCAATGCCCTGGCGATCACCCTGCTGACCATGACCGCGATGATCGTGCTGGCCGAGATCGGCATCAACATCGGCCCGCTCATCGCCGGCGCCGGGGTGCTGGGTCTGGC
>DATHXP010000174.1:0-3003 GCA_035459605.1 Halomonas sp.
TCCGCAGGATACTGGTGGTGCGCAACGATAAGCTAGGCGACTTCATGCTGGCCTGGCCGGCCCTGGCCAGCCTCAAGGCGGCCACGCCGGCGCCGCATATCAGCGTGCTGGTACCGAACTATACCGTCGCCCTGGCCAGAGCCTGCCCGTGGGTCGACGACGTCGTCATCGATCCCGGCGACCGGGCCGGCCGCGGCGATCAGCGCGCGCTGCGCGCCGCGCTGGTCGAAGGTGGCTTCGACGCCCTGCTGACGCTTTTCTCCACGCCGCGCATCGGCTGGCTGGGCTGGCGCGCCGGTATTCCGCTGCGCCTGGCGCCGGCCACCAAGTGGGCGCAGATATTCTACAACCGCCGCATCACCCAGCGCCGGTCGCGCTCGCAAAAGCCCGAATACGTCTACAATATCGAGCTGGCCGAGGCGCTGCTGCGCGAACTTGGCATGGCGGTGCCCGAGCGCCCTGCGCCGCCCTACTGGCCGCTGCCAGAGGGCCGGCGCGCCGAGCAGCGCCGCGCGATTGGCCAGTCGCTGGGGATTGAACCTGAGCAGCAAGCGGCTACCCCGTGGATTTTTGTGCATCCCGGCAGCGGCGGCTCGGCGGTCAACCTCTCGCCGCCGGCCTACGCAAGCCTGACCCGGGATGTTGATGTGCGCTGCCGCCAGGCCGACATCACTCCCCGCTGGGTAATAACGGCGGGCCCCGGCGAGGAAGCCGCAGCGGACGCACTGTGCCGGACAGTGCGCGAGAATGGCCTGAACGCTTATCGACTGCCGCCCAGCGCCGACCTGGTGGCTTTCGCGCACCGCCTGTCGGCGGCGGATCTGTTCATCGCCGGCTCCACCGGGCCGCTGCATATCGCCGCCTGCCTGGATCGCCCCACCGCCGGCTTCTATCCGTCGCGGCGTTCGGCCACGCCGCTGCGCTGGCAGACCTGCAACCGAGCCGCGCATCGGCTGGCGTTCTGCCCCCCCGACAAGGCCCACGAGGCCGACATGGCGGCGATCGATCTGTCCGATGCCGCCGCGCGAATTACCCAGCGGCTGACAGCTCGGCGGCTAACTGCCGAATCCAACCAGGAGGCCAGCGCATGACGCCCATTTCCGGTATCATCATCACCCTCGACGAGGCGGATAATATCGATGACTGCATCGCCTCGCTGCGACCGGTATGCGACGAGATCATCGTGGTCGACTCCGGTAGTCAGGACGACACCGTGGCGCGCGCCGAGGCCGCCGGTGCTCGGGTGGTTCACCAGCCCTATCTCGGCGACGGTCCACAAAAATCCTTTGCGGTGCCTCAGGCCGCCAGCGACTGGATTCTGGCCCTGGACGCCGATGAGCGTCTTGACGACGATGCCGTTGCCGCGATACGCAGGCTGGCACTGGATGACCCCGCCACGGCCTACCGCTTTCGCCGCCGCAATTTCGCCGGACACCACTGGATTCGCGCCGCCGGCTTCTACCCGGACCCAGTCACCCGCCTGTACAACCGCACTACCTCGGGCTACCTGCCGAAAAAGGCCCACTCCTCGGTCAAGGCGCCGAAGGTCGTTGACCTAAACGCCCACATCCGCCATTTCACCTATCGCGATCTGTCCCACTGGATCACCCGCATCAACCAGCTCTCGAGCCGCGACGCCTGGGCCATGAAGGAGCGCGGCAAGCGCCCGTCGCGCTATCGGCCCGCGCTGCACGCCACCAGCGCCATGCTGCGCAAACTGATCTTGAAGGGCGGCATCTTTCAGGGAGCAGATGGCTTTACCGTGGCCATCACCACGGCGTTTCATGCGCATATGAAGTACGCCAAGCTCAACGAGCTTCACGAAAACGAACGCATCGCTGGCCAAGCTAGCCAAGAGGACGATGACTAGACGTCTATTGCTTGGCGCACGCTGGTGGGCGCTGCTCATTCTTGGGCTGGCCATCGGCTACACTGCCGTGGCCACCACCCGTCTGCATCTGACGATGCTTGCGCCGATCACCGTCGGCTGGCTGCTGCTGGCGCGCTGGCGTGGCTGGGGAACCGGCCCGGAGCCGGCGCGCTCGCGGCGCCGACTGCCCTGGTCGCTGCTGCCGCTGATCTTCTGGGGCGTCTATGTCTATCTGGCCGCCAGCTTCGGCATCGTCGATCTCGGCGCGGTGTTCTTCCATCTTCAGGCCGGCATCAGCCACCACGGCGGCGCCAAGCGCATTCTCGATGCCGTGCTGTATAGCCTGTCGATGCTGGGCGTGCTGGGCGCCTTCACCTGGCTGGTGCGTTACGATGCGCGCTGGAGGCGCCTTGAGCGCTGGCTGGCGCTATTGCTGCTAGTCTCCAATCCGCTGCTGTATGGCATCGGTCAGCGCAGCGCCGCCATTGTCACCGAAGACGGCGCCTGGCTCGAGCGCCGCTACGTGCCGCCAACAATCCACCAGGCACCCGAGACGCCGCCCAACCTGCTGCTGCTCTATCTGGAAGGGCTGGAGAACACCTACGCCGACCGCCAGCGCTTCGGCGACGTTTACGCACCGCTGAACGAACTGGGTCAGTACGGCCTGGTCTTCGAGGGCGTTCGCCAGATCAACAACACCGGCTGGACCATGGCCGGCATGATTGCCAGCCAGTGCGGCACGCCGCTGATACCGGCCGGCCTGCTCCACGACAGCCAGTTCGAGCCGCTGGAGCGCGTGGTGCCCGGCGTGGACTGCCTGGGCGACTTGCTCAAGGGTCAGGGCTATCGGCTCAGCTATCTGGGCGGTGCCAGCACGGGCTTTGCGGGCAAGGGAAAGTTCTATCGCGGCCACGGCTTCGACCGCGTGGAGGGCCGCGAGACGCTGGCCCCCCGGCTGGAAGACCCCGACTATCTCAACAGCTGGGGACTCTACGACGATAGCCTCTACGACTTCACCGTGGAGGAGATCCGGCGCCTGGACGCCGCAGAAGACCCCTGGGCGCTGGTCAACCTGAGCGTAGGCACCCATCCGCCCTACGGTTTCCCCGCGCGCAGCTGCGTCGAGCACCAGG
>DATHXP010000175.1:0-16352 GCA_035459605.1 Halomonas sp.
GGCGCTGCGCCTGACGTATCAATCCCAAGGCGAGGCGCCCAGCGGCATACGCGCCTACGCGCGACTGCAGGTGCCCGGCGTCTACAGCATCACGGTGACTCAGCCACAGGCCTTCAGGCGCTACCTGGAGAGCCAGCTGGAGCTTGTGATGCGGGATTACACCGTGGTCGTGGAGGTGGGCTGGAGCCAGGTCAACATTCCCTATCCCTATGTTGTCGAGCAGGGCGACGAGCTGGGCGCTGCAGGCGTTACCGCAAGCGAATTGGCGCGGATATTCCCCAGTACCGACCTCTCCGCCACCGATGACGGCAGCGCCGATGGCCTGTACGACTGGCAGCAGCTGGAGGAGCTGCCGCTGGCGCTGTTTGATGCGACGCGCACGGACTTTTCACTGCGCCGGCTGGTGCATTACACCGGCAGCGACTGGCAGCATGTGCAGCAGTGGATACTGCTGACCAACTACCACCGCTACGTTGACCAGTTCATTCGCCACGGGGTGGATATGCTGCAGGGCGACTCGCGCTTTCAGCGCATGGTGCTGCCCGGCGATGTGGTGGTCGAGCGGGGCATGGGCGAAGATGAAATGCAGGCGCTGGTCGACTCCGTGGTCTGGCACCGATTCCAGATGCCGGCCTACCACTTGGAGGCGGCCGAGCCCGGACAGGGCATTACCCTGGTCAACATTGGCGTGGGGCCGTCCAACGCCAAGACCATCACCGATCACCTCGCCGTGCTGCGTCCGCACTGCTGGCTGATGATCGGTCATTGCGGCGGGCTGCGGCAGTCGCAGCTGATTGGTGACTATGTGCTGGCCCACGCCTATATGCGCCGAGACGGTATTCTTGACCGGGTGCTGCCGCCGGACATTCCGCTGCCGGCGCTGGCCGAAGTGCAGCAGGTGCTGCAGCAGGCCGCGGCGGAGATCACCGGCGCGCGGGGTGACACGCTCCGGCGCCGGCTGCGCACCGGCACCGTATTGACCTACGACGATCGCAACTGGGAGCTGCGCTGGGCGCAGGAACGCCCGCAGATCAACCTCGCCCGCGCCATCGCGGTGGATATGGAGAGCGGCACCATCGCCGCGCAAGGCTATCGGTTTCGCGTACCCTACGGCACCTTGCTGTGCGTCTCCGACAAGCCGCTGCACAGTGAGATCAAGCTGCCTGGGGCAGCAGGTGCTTTCTACGAGCGTGCGGTTACCCAGCATCTGCATATCGGCATCCGCGCGCTGGAGCTGATGCGCAGCGAGCGTTACACCCTGCATTCGCGCAAGCTGCGCAGCTTCGACGAGCCGCCGTTTCGCTGAGGGCCGGCCCGTGCGAGACGTGTTGTCCAGGCTACGCCGATCAGTGGCTGGCGAATCATTCAAACGTTCGTTACATTTGTCTTCGTCATTACAAACACAATCACAACGAGGACGACATCATGCATACGCTTCTATCTGCACGAAGGTTCAAACAGCTGCTGCTGCCCGGCGCCTTGGCGCTGCTGCTGGCGGTTGCGCCGCTGTCTTTTGCGCAGTCCTGGGACGCGCCGGCCTTTGCGCTGCTCAGCCGCTGGGAACAGATCACCACGGCCATGGACAGGGACCGCCGCGAGCAGGCGCTGGAGTCGCTGGCCGAGGAGGCTGAAGCAAAGGCCGATGCCCATCCCGACAGCAGCGATCTGCTGGTCGTCGAGGGCATCATCCTGGCGTCGCTGGCGCGTGAAACAGGCGGGCTGAGTGCGCTGGGCGCCGCCAAGCGGGCCCGCAAGGTGCTGGAGCGCGCCATCGAGATCAACCCCGACGGCCATGCAGGCTCCGCCTATGTCACCCTGGGCGCGCTCTATGACCGCGCGCCGGGCTGGCCGGTGGCCTTTGGCAACAGCGAGACCGCCGAGGAGATGTTCAAGCGGGCGCTGGAAATACGCCCCGACGGCATGGACGTGAACTACTACTACGCCGCCTTTCTGGCCGACGAGGGGCGCAGCGCCGAGGCGCTGAAGCATGCGCGCCGCGCGGAGCAGGGCACGCCCAGAACGGACCGCCGGGCGTCGGATGAGGCGCTGCGGGTCGAGGCCCGCGCCCTGCGTCGGCGGCTGGAGGGTTGACGGATCGGCCTGTCAAGTCTGGCGGCATCGCCGACGGGTGTCGATAATGGGGTTTTGCTGACACACGGGGCACTAGATGTCGGATACTGACGCGATGCCGGCACGCGATACAACGGCGCGGCTGATGTTTGGCGCCGAGGACGTGGACATAGTGGCGCGCCACTGCCTCTACCAAGGGTTCTTCCGGCTGGAAGCCATCGAGCTGCGCCATCGCCTGTTCAACGGCGGCTGGAGCCAGGTAATGCGGCGCGAGGTGCACCGCCGCCACGACGCCGTAGGCGTGCTGCTGTACGACGTGGAGCGCGACGCCGTGGTGCTGGTAGAGCAGATTCGTCCCGGCGCCCTGGGTAAAGAAGGTTCGCCCTGGAAGCTGGAGTTTGTCGCCGGCCTGGTTGAATCCGGCGAGAGAGTAGAGGACGTGGCCCGTCGCGAAGCGCAGGAGGAGGCCGGCTGCGAGGTCGGCGAGCTGATCCACCTGCACCGCTACTACCCAAGCCCCGGCGCCTGCGACGAGCAGGTGACGCTGCTGTGCGGCCTGGTGGACAGCAGCGGCCTGGGCGGGGTGCACGGTCTGGAAGAGGAGCACGAAGATATCAAGGTTCACGTGGTACCCTTTGGCCGGGCCATGGAGCTGCTCCGCGAGGGGCGGCTCGATAACGCCATGTGTTTAATTGGCCTGCTTTGGCTGAGCGCCGAGCGGGCATCATTACGGGCCAGGAGGTAACGTGAATCGGCGCGCTTATGTCACCGATCTCAAGACCCTGCAGGGAGAGTGCACCGCCAACTATGTGCGGCTGGTGCGACTGCTGGGCGATGTCGAGGCGGGTGAACGCCGCGAGCTCGAGCTGATCAGCCACGGTCGCTCGCTGGGGTTTCTGTGCCTGGAGGTTCAGGAACGTGCGCCCTACACCACCATCGTATGGGTCTCGCAGCCCAGCTCTCTGGATAGCGGCGCTCCGCGCGAAGGTGCTGTGTACAGTGCGCTGTCATCGCCGCGCATGCGGGTGCATCTCTATCACGATGCGCGCATGGCCGAAGTTACCGATTTCCAGCGCCAGCGGCATTTCGACGGCCGCTACCGCTACCCTAATGTCCACATGCACCAGCCCGACGAGAAGCTGCAGCTCAACCGCTTCCTCGGCGAATGGCTGGGTCACGGCCTGGCCCATGGCCACGTGCTGGATCTGCCGGAGCTGCCCTGATGCGACTGATCCAGATTACCGACTGTCACCTGCACGCGGACCCCGAAGGCCGCTGCCGCACGGGCTTTGCCTATCCCCAGCTGGAAGCCGTCGTTGCGGCGGCCAGCCGGCGCTACCCCGATCTGGTGCTGGTGACCGGTGATGTCAGCGAGGATGAGAGTCTTGAGTCCTACGCGCTGGCCGAGCAGGCGCTGTCCCGGCTCGATTGCCCGTGGCACTGGCTGGCGGGCAATCACGACGATCCGGCGACCATGGCCCGGCAGCGGCCCCTGCCGGCGGCGCTTGACGCCGGACGCTGGCGCCTGCTGATCGTCGATACCTACTGGGCCGGACACGATGGGGGCCAGCTGAGCGACGAGACCTTGGCCGGGCTTGGCGAGGCGCTGGAGCAGCACCCGGGGCGCCCGACCCTGCTGGCCATGCATCATCCGCCGGTGGCGGTGGGTTCGGCCTGGCTGGATGAGCTGGGGCTGCGCCGCGCCGATGCCCTGGCCGCGCTGCTGTGCGGTCAGCCGCAGGTGCGCGGCATTGTGTGCGGGCATATCCATCAGGCCTTTGCCGGCCACCTCGAGACCGAGTCTGGCGCGGTGCCGGTCTACGGCTGCCCCTCAACCAGCGACCAGTTCCTGCGCGGCAGCGATGAGTTTGCCGTGGACGAGGCCTCGCGCCCCGGCTTTCGCGTGATCGATCTGCGCGGCGAAGACTTCAGCACCTGGGTCGAGCGCGTCGACCTGTAGCGGCTTTCGTGCGGTTTTTCGTACCAGGACTTGCGTCGCGGCAGGTCCGCTTGCAGCGAAGACTCGTATTTTTGGAATAAAAAGATAGTTATTGATTCTTTTACGCTATCAATATTGCCCGCTACCCTCGCACTATCCTGCCACTGCCCCCTGTGATGCGAGGTAACGGGCCATGACCACCCTGCAAGTTTCCAGGCAAGCCGATGTCGATGCGGACGGCGAGGGCACCCGGCCCGGCGCGCCGCAGCGAATGACGCACCTCAAGCGGCTCGAGGCCGAGTCGATCCACATCATCCGCGAGGTTGCCGCACAGTTTAGCAACCCGGTGATGCTGTACTCCATCGGCAAGGACTCCTCGGTCATGCTGCACCTGGCACGCAAGGCCTTTTATCCCGGTGTGCCGCCGTTTCCGTTGATGCACGTCAACACCACCTGGAAGTTTCGCGAGATGATCGAGTTTCGCGATCGCATGGTCGCCGAAGCGGGGATGGAGCTGATCGAGCACGTTAACCAGGAGGGCGTCGCGGCGGGCATCAACCCCTTCGAGCACGGCAGCGCCAAGTACACCGACGTGATGAAGACCGCCGGCCTCAAACAGGCGCTGGACAAGTACGGCTTCGATGCCGCCTTTGGCGGCGCGCGTCGCGACGAGGAGGCCAGCCGCGCCAAGGAGCGCGTGTTTTCCTTCCGCGACAGGCACCACCGCTGGGAGCCCAGGAGCCAGCGTCCGGAGCTGTGGAACCTCTACAACGCCAGGGTCAACAGGGGCGAGTCGATCCGCGTATTTCCGCTGTCCAACTGGACCGAGCTGGATATCTGGCAGTACATCTACCTGGAGTCGATCCCCATCGTACCGCTGTACTACGCCGCCCCTCGTCCCGTGGTGCAGCGCAGCGGCCTCGATATCATGGTCGACGATGCGCGCCTGCCGCTGGAGGAGGGCGAGGTCGCCGAGCAGAAGTGGGTGCGCTTTCGTACTCTGGGCTGCTATCCGCTGACCGGTGCGGTGGCGTCTCGCGCCCAGACGCTGCCCGAGATCATCCAGGAGGTGCTGCTGACCCGCAGCAGCGAGCGCAGCGGCCGTGCCATCGACCACGATCAGGCCGGCTCGATGGAAAAGAAAAAGCGCGAAGGTTATTTCTAAGGGGGCGGGCTATGGCATACCAATCGTCACATCAATCCGAGCTTGCTGCCGAGGATATCGAGCAGTATCTCAAGGAGCACGAGAACAAGGATCTGCTGCGCTTCATTACCTGCGGCAGCGTGGATGACGGCAAGTCGACGCTGATCGGTCGGCTGCTGCACGACTCCAGGATGATCTACGAGGATCAGCTGGCGGCCATCACCCAGGCCTCCAGAACCCGCGGCGCCAGCGGCGACGAAGTCGATCTGGCGCTGCTGGTAGACGGCCTGCAGTCGGAGCGCGAGCAGGGCATCACCATCGACGTGGCCTACCGCTTCTTTTCCACCGACCGGCGCAAGTTCATCATCGCCGACACCCCGGGCCACGAGCAGTACACCCGCAACATGGCCACCGGCGCCTCTACCGCGAGCCTGGCGATCATCCTGGTCGATGCCCGCCACGGCGTGCAGACCCAGACGCGCCGCCACAGCTTCATCTGCGACCTGCTGGGCATTGGGCATCTGGTGGTGGCGATCAACAAGATGGATCTGGTGGACCACGCCGAGGCGCGCTTCGACGAGATCGTCGATGAGTACCAGGCGATCGCCGACAGGCTCGATGCCCGCGATATTCGCTTCGTGCCGATCTCGGCGCTCAAGGGCGACAATGTGGTCAGTCGCAGCGAGGCGATGGACTGGTACCGCGCTGCGAATGGCCAGCCCGGCCCGACGCTGCTGGAGATTTTGGAAAGCGTTGCCATCGACCACGATCAGAATCTGGGGGATCTGCGCCTGCCGGTGCAGTACGTCAACCGTCCGCACCTGGACTTCCGCGGCTACTGCGGCACCCTGGCCGCCGGCGTGCTGACGCCGGGGCAGCGCGTCCGCGTGCTGCCATCGGGCAAGGTCTCAAGCGTGGCGCGCATCGTCACCTTCGACGGCGACCTGGAGGCCGCCTATCCGGGCCAGGCAGTCAGCGTCACCCTGACCGACGAGCTCGATATCTCGCGGGGCGACTGGATCGTTGCCGAACAGGACCGGGTGGCGATGTCGACAAGCTTCGAGGCCGATATTGTGTGGATGAGCGAGGCGGTGCTCGAGCCGGGGCGGGCGGTGGACATCCTGCTGGGCAGCCAGAGCGCGTCCGGCCAGGTGACCGATATCTACTACCAGATGGACGTCAACCGGCTGACTCAGCTGCCGGCCGAGCGTCTCGAGCTCAACGCCATCGCCCGCTGCCGGGTGGCACTGACCGCCGAGATCGCCCTCGACCGCTACGGGCACAGTCCGGGTACCGGCGGCTTCATCATCGTTGATCGCTTGACCAACATCACCGTGGGCGCCGGCATGGTGCGCGATATCGGCGAGGCGGGGGGCGAAGGCGAAGCCAGCGCGGCGGGCGAGGTGGACTGGGCCGGCTTTGAGGTCGAGCTCAATGCCCTGGTGCGGCGCTACTTTCCCCACTGGGAGGCAAAGGAGATCCGCCGCTTGCCTGGCAAGCCGGCGCGCCCTGATGCGTGAGCGTGCCGACGGCTCTCAGAAACTGCCCGCCGGCGTCACGCAGCTCACCAGCTTGCAGGGCGCCTCGGAGATATTGCGAAAGCGGTGCGGCACGTTGGTGTTGTAGTAGAAGGCCTCGCCGGCTTTCAATACGCGAACTTCAGCGCCGATGGTGATCTCGATCTCGCCTTCCAGCACCACGCCGGCCTCTTCGCCGTGGTGGGCGATCATCTCGCGTCCGGTATCGGTGTGCGGCGGGTAGGTTTCGATCATGAAGCCCAGCGCCCGGTCCTGGCGGTTGGCGCCGACCAGCTTGTAGATCACCTCGCCGCTGCCCATGTTGACCAGCTCGTCGGCGGAGTAGAACACCTGGTCGCGGCTCTCCAGCTCCATGGTGAAGAAGTCGCCGACGCTCATCGGAATGGCGTCCAGCACCTTCTTCAGCGAGCTGATCGACGGGCTGACCTTGCCCTGCTCGATGAGCGACAGGCTGGAGTGGGTCACGCCGCAGCGCTTGGCCAGCTCGCGCTGGGAAATCCCGCGCAGGGTGCGCAGTGCGCGCAGGCGCGCGCCGACATCATCCGACATTCACGCATATCCTCGCTTGTTCAAGATTACGACACGCCGACCCGCGCGGCGGAAAAAGCCGCCGCGCGGGTCGGCTCGACTCGGAGCTGCTCAACACAGCGCATCGAGCTTCTGCCTGAGCAGGGCATTGACCTGCTGCGGGTTGGCGGTGCCTCGCGAGGCCTTCATGGTCTGGCCGACGAAGTAGCCGATCATCTTGCCGCGCCTGTCCGGCGCGGCATCGCGATACTGCGCCACCTGATCCGGACTGTCGCTGATCACCTGGTCGATCAGCGCCTCGATGGCGCCGCTGTCGGTGACCTGCTTGAGGCCCTTGGCTTCGATCACCTCATCGGCGCTGGTGCCCTGGCCGCTCCACAGCGCCTGGAAGACCTGCTTGGCGGCCTTGCCGCTGATGGTGTCGTCCATCACCCGGGCGACCAGCTCGCCGAGCTGGCTGGCCGAGATCGGACTGGCGTCGATCGACAGCCCCTCGCGGTTCAGCGCGCCGGCCAGTTCGCCCTGCACCCAGTTGGCGGCCTGCTTGGCGTCGCCGCACGTCGCCATGACCTGTTCGAAGTAGTCGGCCATGGCACGGCTGGCCGAGAGCACGCCGGCATCGTAGGCCGACAGCCCCAGCGCGTTCTGGAAGCGCGCGCGCTTCTCGGCGGGCAGCTCGGGCAGGCTTTCGCGCAGCCGTTCGACGAAGGCGGGCTCAAGCACCACCGGCAGCAGGTCGGGGCAGGGGAAGTAGCGGTAGTCGTTGGCTTCCTCCTTGGTGCGCATGCTGCGAGTTTCGTCGGCGTCGGGGTCATACAGACGGGTTTCCTGCTCGACCCGGCCGCCGTCCTCGATCAGCTCGATCTGGCGCTCCACTTCATGGGCGATGGCGCGCTCGACGAAGCGAAAGGAGTTGACGTTCTTGATCTCGGCGCGGGTGCCAAGCTCGGCCTGGCCCTGGGGGCGCACCGAGACGTTGACGTCGCAGCGCATCGACCCCTCGGCCATGTTGCCGTCAGAGATGCCCAGGTAGGTGACCAGGGAGTGAATCGTCCGCAGGTAGGCCACCGCCTCCTTGGCGCTGCGCATGTCCGGCTCGGAAACGATCTCCAAAAGCGGCGTGCCGGCCCGGTTCAGGTCGATGCCGGTCATGCCGTGGTAGTCCTCGTGCAGCGACTTGCCGGCGTCCTCCTCGAGGTGGGCGTGGTGGACGCGGATGCGCTTGGTTGAGCCGTCGTCCAGGCTGATCTCGACCTCGCCGGGCCCGACGATGGGGTGGTGCATCTGGCTGGTCTGGTAGCCCTTGGGCAGGTCCGGATAGAAGTAGTTCTTGCGCTCGAAGATCGAGACGTCGGGCAGCTCGGCGTTGATGCCCAGGCCAAACTGCACGGCCATGGCCACCGCTTGCTCGTTGAGCACCGGCAGCGTGCCGGGCATGCCCAGGTCAATGGCGCCGGCCTGGCTGTTGGGCGCGGCGCCGAAGGCTGTGGAAGCGCCGGAAAAGATCTTGGAGTGGGTGGCAAGCTGGACGTGGACTTCCAGGCCAATCACGGTTTCCCATTGCATCAGGCGGTCTCCTCGGCAAAGGCGGGGCGGCGCAGGTGCCAGTCGCTGGCCTGCTGGAACTGGTGGGCGACGTTGAGCAGCCGCGCCTCGGCGAAGTGGGGGCCGAGAATCTGCAGGCCGATGGGGCGCTGGCCGTCAAAGCCGGCGGGGACGCTCATGGCGGTGATGCCGGCCAGGTTGCTGGAGATGGTGTAGACGTCCTGCAGGTACATGGCCACCGGGTCCATGTTGGCGCCCAGGTCGAAGGCCGGCGTCGGCGAGGTGGGGCCCATCAGCACGTCGACCTGCTCGAAGGCATCGAGGAAATCCTGGCGAATCAGCCGGCGGACCCGCTGCGCCTTGGTGAAGTAGGCGTCGAAAAACCCTTCGGAAAGGGTGTGGGTGCCGATCAGGATGCGCCGCTTGACCTCGCTGCCAAAACCTTCGGCGCGGCTGCGCTTGTAGAGGTCTTCCAGGTCGGCCGGGTTCTCGCAGCGGTGGCCGAAGCGCACGCCGTCAAAGCGCGACAGGTTGGCGGACGCCTCGGCGGAGGCGACCACGTAGTAGGTGGGCACGGCGTAGTGGGTGTGCGGCAGGCTGACCTCGATGACCTTGGCGCCCAGCGATTCGTAGACGCGCACGGCCTCGCGCACGGCGCTTTCGACCGCCGGCGCCAGCCCGTCGCCGAAATACTCCCGGGGCAGGCCGATCTTCAGGCCGGCAAGCGGCGCCTCGAGCTCGGCGCGGTAGTCGGGTACGACGCGGGTCACGCTGGTGGAGTCGCGCGGGTCGTGGCCGGCGATGGCGTTCATCAGCAGCGCGCAGTCTTCGGCGCTGCGCGCCAGGGGGCCAGCCTGGTCGAAGCTCGAGGCGTAGGCGACGATGCCGTGGCGCGAGACGCGGCCATAGGTGGGCTTGAGGCCGGTGATGCCGCAGTAGGCGGCCGGCTGGCGGATCGAGCCGCCGGTATCGGTGCCCAGCGCCGCCGGCACCAGGCCCGCGGCCACGGCGGCGGCGCTGCCGCCGGAGCTGCCGCCGGGCACGGCGGTGAGGTCCCAGGGGTTTTTCACCGGCCCATAGAAGCTCGACTCGCAGGACGAGCCCATGGCGAACTCGTCCAGGTTGGTCTTGCCCAGGCTGACGGCGCCGGCGGCGCCGAGCGCCTCAACTACGGCAGCGTCGTAGGGTGACTCGAAGCTGTCCAGCATGCGCGAGGCGCAGCTGGTCTTGACGCCTCGGGTGCAGATGTTGTCCTTCAGCGCCAGCGGCAGGCCGGTGAGCGGGCCGGCCTTGCCAGCGGCGCGGGTCGCGTCGGCACGCTGCGCTGTGTCGCGGGCGGCTTCTTCGGTCAGCGTGATAAAGCTGTTGAGCTCGGGATCGAGGCGTGCGATACGTGCCAGCAGGTGATCGGTCAGCTCGCGGCTGGAAAACTCGCCCGCGGCGAGGTCCGCGGCGAGGTCTGTCAGTGTCTTGTCATGCATGGGCCCGGGGCTCCGTGATGGGGTCCAGTAACGTTGGCGCTAGCCGCAGTCATTCGGCGGTTATTCCGCTATTCTACAACCCGCGGTACCAGATAGAGGCCGTCTTCAACGGCCGGCGCGCAGCGCTGCAGCTGCTCGCGCTGATCGCTCTCGGTGACTTCGTCGGCGCGCAGCGGCTGGGTGGCATCCAGCGGATGCGACATGGGAGCGACGCCGTCGGTATCCAGGCGCTTGAGCTGGTCGACCATGCCAAGGATGCGTGCCAGGTCAGCGACGTAGTCGCCGGTTTCGCTCTCGTCCAGGCCGATTCGAGCCAGATGGGCGGCCCGGATAACGTCTGCTTGTTCAAGCGCCATGATCGGTTGTCCTCGATGAGAATGGAAAAAGACGCTTGAATCTATCATATCTGGCGCCCGTCTGGCAGCTCTGCAAGGCACGTCCGAAGGGCGCTTGGCTTGCTGCGGGCGGGGTGCGGTGATACCGTTCGCAACGAAAATAGGGTTCCCTGTCAGCACTAGGTAACGACTTCATGTTCAAACGTTTGAGGGGGCTGTTTTCCAGCGATCTGGCGATCGACCTGGGGACGGCCAACACGCTGATCTACGTGCGTGGGCGCGGTGTGGTGCTCGATGAGCCGTCGGTCGTGGCGATCCGCCAGGATCGTAATACAACCAGCGTGGCCGCCGTCGGCGTGGAGGCGAAGCGCATGCTGGGGCGAACCCCGGGCAATATCACGGCGATTCGCCCCATGAAAGACGGCGTCATCGCCAACTTTACCGCCACCGAGCAGATGCTCCAGTATTTTATCCGCAAGGTGCACCAGAGTACCCTGCTGACGCCCAGCCCGCGGGTGCTGGTGTGCGTGCCGGGCATGGCGACCCAGGTCGAGCGCCGCGCCATCAAGGAGTCCGCCGAGCACGCCGGCGCCCGCGACGTGTCGCTGATTGTTGAGCCCATGGCGGCGGCCATCGGTGCCGGTTTGCCGGTGGGGGAGCCCCAGGGCTCGATGGTGCTCGACATCGGCGGCGGCACCAGCGAAATTGCCATCATCTCGCTCAACGGCGTGGTCTACTCCCAGTCGATTCGCGTGGGCGGCGACCGTTTCGACGAGGCCATCATCTCCTACGTGCGTCGCCACTATGGCAGCCTGATCGGCGAGGCCACCGCCGAGCGCATCAAAGAAGAGATCGGCAGCGCCTATCCCGGCGGCGAGCTGCGCGAGATCGACGTGCGCGGCCGCAATCTGGCAGAAGGCATCCCGCGCAGCTTTACGCTGAACTCCCACGAGATTCTCGATGCCCTGCAGGAAGCCTTGAGCGCCATTGTGGCGGCGGTAAAGAATGCGCTGGAGCAGGCGCCGCCCGAGCTGGCGTCCGATATCGCCGAGCGCGGTCTGGTGCTGACCGGCGGGGGTGCCCTGCTGCGCGACCTGGACAAGCTGATCGCCGAGGAGACCGGGCTGCCGGTGGTCGTGGCTGACGATCCGCTGACCTGCGTGGCGCGCGGCGGTGGCAAGGCGCTCGAGCTGATCGGCCAGAACGCCTTCGGCCTGCTGTCCAACGACTAGCCACCCTCCGGCATCAAGGGGGAAACGCCATCAAGCCGCTGTTCACCCACGGGTCGGTTCCGATCTATCGCATGCTGCTGTGCGCGCTACTCGCTTCGATACTGATGTTTGCCGATCTGCGCTTCAGCCGCATGGAGATGGTTCGCGAACGCCTGACCACGGTGGTGGCGCCGATTCAGTGGCTGGTTAGCGTGCCCAGCGAGGTGCTGGACTGGGCGACGCTGGCGTTTTCCGATCAGCGCCAGCTGCTTGAAGAAAATCGGCGTCTGCGCGAGCAGATTCTGAGCCTGTCGCACCGCGTGCAGCGCATGAGCAGCCTGCTGGCCGAGAATATTCGCCTGCGCGAGCTGCTCGACGCCGCGCCCCAGGCCGACATTCCCTATATTACCGCCGAGCTGCTGTCGCTGGACCCGGATCCCTTCACCCACCGCATGGTCATCGATCGCGGTCGCCGCGACGGCGTGTACCCGGGGCAGCCGGTGATGGATGCCTCGGGCCTGGTGGGGCAGGTGACCGATGTCTCGACCTACGCCAGCCGGCTGCTGCTGGTGAGCGACGCCAGCCACGCCCTGCCGGTGCAGATAAACCGCAACGGCCTGCGCTACATCCTGCAGGGCACCGGGCAATACAGCGAGCTTGTGGTTCTGCACGTATCGAACACCGCCGATATCCGCAAGGGCGATCTGCTGATGACCTCGGGCATGGCGGGGCGTTTTCCGCCGGGCTATCCGGTGGCCCGGGTCACCGAGGTGGTGCATGACTCTGGCCAGCCCTTCGCCCGGGTGACGGCGGCGCCGGTGGCCAGGCTGCAGCGCTCGCGCCATTTCATGCTGCTGTTTCCGCCGCAAACGCCGGCGGCGCCAGGTGACGGCGGCTGGGGGCCAGTGCTGTCGCCCGAGGCGCTAGATGCCGCATATCGGCTCAGCCGCCTGGTTCAGGAGGCGAGCCAATGACAAGAGCAACCGCGCTGAGCATGATCGGCATCTGGTCAAGCCTGCTGCTGGCGCTGTGTCTGCAGGTTATGCCGTTGGCCGATGGCTGGCAGATCTGGCGCCCCGACTGGCTGGGTCTGATGCTGATCTACTGGTGCATGCAGGCGCCGGAGCGCGTCGGCGTGCTGCACGGCTTCGTGCTGGGCATTCTGGTGGATCTCATCGAGGGGGCGCCGCTGGGTCAGAGCGCGCTGCTGCTGTCGCTGCTGGCCTTTCTTGCCGCGCTGGTCTACCCGCGTTTTCGACCCTATTCGCTGGTGCAGCAGGCGATGCTGGTGCTGGTGCTGCTGGGTACCGTGCAGCTGCTCGAGCAGTGGCTGCGCACCCTGCTCGGGCCCTTTTCGATCCATCTTTCCTTTCTCCTGCCGTCGCTGATCGGCGCGCTGCTGTGGCCCTGGTTCTCGACCCTGCTGCAGGCGCTGCGCCGACTCCCGCGCGGCGGCTGAATATGCCGGCTTCTTTTGAAAACGGCGCTGCTGGAGGTGCCATGAGCGGGCCACACCTGCGTCTGGCGTCGGCGTCGCCGCGCCGCCGCGAACTGCTGGCCTCGATTGGACTCGAAGTGGTGCTGTGCCCGGTGGACATCGACGAGCGCCCGCTGCCCGGGGAGTCGCCCGAGGCGCTGGTGCTGCGCCTTGCCAAACACAAGGCACGAGCCGGCGCCGCGCTTGAGGCATCGCCCTTGCCAGCGCCGCCCTTGCCGACGCTCGGCGCCGATACCGTGGTGGTGTGCGGCGGCGAGATCCTGGGCAAGCCGCGGGACCGGGCCGATGGCGCCCGGATGCTGCGGCGCCTGTCGGGGCGCAGCCATGAGGTGGTGACCGGCGTGGCGGTCAGCGGCCCGGCGGGCCTGCTGTCGGCCTGTGTGACCACGCGTATCACCCTGCGCCGAATCGGCGATCATGAGATCAAGGCCTACTGGGCCACCGGCGAGCCGCTCGACAAGGCCGGCGGCTTTGCCATTCAGGGGCGCGGCGCGCTGTTTGTTTCCCACCTCGAGGGCAGCCACTCCGCCGTGGTCGGGCTGCCGCTTTTCGAAACGGCGCAGCTGCTGGCGCGTCAAGGCGTGCCGCTGTGGGAGCCGGCTATGCCATAATGGGCCAAGTTTCTTCTGGACAAGGATTTCTGCATGAGCGGTGAAGTACTGATCAATTTGACGCCCATGGAGACCCGCGTCGCAGTGGTCGAGAACGGCGTGTTGCAGGAAGCCTTGATTGAGCGCTCCTGGCGGCGCGGGATCGTCGGCAATATCTACAAGGGCCGAGTGGTTCGCGTGCTGCCCGGCATGCAGGCGGCCTTTGTCGATATTGGCCTCGACCGCGCGGCCTTCATTCACGCCCAGGAAGTGATGCCACCGGGCACACCCGCCGATGAGCAGGTGTCGATTGCCCAGCTGCTGCACGAAGGGCAGGCGCTGGTGGTGCAGGCCAACAAGGACCCCATCGGCTCCAAGGGGGCGCGCCTGACCACCCATCTCTCGGTGCCGTCACGCTATCTGGTCTACATGCCCGACTCGCCCAGCCACGGGGTTTCCCAGCGCATCGAGGACGAGGCCGAGCGCGAACGGCTGCGCCAGCTGGTCGTGGCCGCAAGTGAAGAGCAGAGCCTCGAGATCAGCGGGGGCTTTATCGTGCGCACCGCCGCCGAGGGCATCACTCTGGAGGAGATGTCCGGCGACATGCATTTCCTGCTGCGGCTGTGGCGCAAGGTCAGCGAACGCAAGATAACGGCGCCGGCGCCCAGCGTCATCTACGACGATTTGCCGCTGTTCATGCGCATCCTGCGCGATGTGATGCGCGACGACATCGAGAAGGTGCGCATCGACTCCCGCGAAAACTACGTGCGGCTGATCGAGTTTGCCGAGGAGTTCATGCCGGCGGCGGTGGAGCGCATCGAACACTACGCCGGCGAGCGCCCGATCTTCGACCTGTTCAGCGTCGAAGACGAGATTCAGAAGGCGCTAGGGCGCAAGGTTCAGCTGAAGTCGGGCGGCTACCTGGTGATCGACCCTACCGAAGCGATGACCACCATCGACGTCAACACCGGCGGCTACGTGGGGCACCGCAACCTCGAGGAAACCATCTTCAAGACCAACCTCGAGGCCGCCACCTCGATTGCCCGTCAGCTGCGGCTGAGAAACCTCGGCGGCATCATCATCATCGACTTCATCGATATGGAAGATACCGAGCACCAGCGCCAGGTGCTGCGTGTGCTGGACAAGTCGCTGGAGCGCGACCACGCCAAGACCAAGTGCACCGGCGTCACCGAGCTGGGGCTGGTTCAGGTGACCCGCAAGCGCACCCGCGAGAGCCTCGAGCAGACGCTGTGCGAGGCCTGCCCCTCCTGCGAGGGGCGCGGCACGCTGAAGACGCCGGAGTCGGTGTGCTACGAGATATTTCGCGAGATCCTGCGCGAAGAGCGGGCCTACAGCGCCGAGACCTATACGGTGCTGGCCTCCCAGGCCGTCGTTGACCGCCTGCTCGATGAGGAGTCGGCCGCGGTGGCGGACCTGGAGGAGTTCATCGGCAAGCCGATTCGCTTCCAGGTCGAGGCGCACTATTCCCAGGAGCAGTACGACATCGTACTGATGTAGCCATGGCGTCAGCACGCGGCACACTTCGTTGGACTCTGACGCTGTTGGCGCTGGTCCTGGCCATGACGGCGCTGCTGGTCAGCGCCGCTCGGCTGACGCTCGGCCAGGTCGAGCACCTCGAGCCCCGTCTGGAGGCGCTGCTGGCCGAGCGGCTGAGTGCCGAGGTCGCGCTGGGCGCGCTGCACGGCGACATGCAGGGGCTGGACCCTGGGCTATCGCTGAGCGATCTGCGCGTGACCAGCGCGCTCCCCGGCGACGAGCTGGCGCTTCTCGACATCGAGGAGGCCGATTTTCGCCTGGACGTTGCTGCCAGCGTGGCCCAGGGGCTGCCCGTACTGAGCCAGGCGCGGGTCAGCGGCGTGACGCTGCATCTCTATCAGGCCGAAGACCTGAGCTGGTACTGGCCCGGCTCCGATGCCATCGAGACCCTGTTCAGTACAGAAAAAGAGGTGGACCTGGCGCGCCTCGACGCCTGGACGGCGGGACTTCTTCGTCAGCGGCTGTGGGGCGATGATCTGCGCCTGGTGCTGCACGGGCGGCAGCGTACCCTGAAGCTGCAGGTGCCCCGGCTGCTGATCAGCGGCGAGGAGCGCGGGGCTCACCTCGAGGGAAGCGTCAAGCTGGTTGAGGAGAGCACCGCGCCGGTCGATAGGCCAGACAGCGCCTTTCAGGTGGTCATGGATGTGCTGCCCGGCGAGCACGGGCTGAGCGACTTCGGCGCCGCCCTGCAGGCCGATATGGACCTCGCGAGCCTGGCCGCTGTGCTGCGCGTGCTGGGGCTTGAAGAGGTGGTGCAGCTGGATGACCTGTCCGGGTCGACGCGGCTGTGGGCGCGCTGGACGGCCGGGCGGCTGGAGGATATGCGCCTTGATCTCGAGGTGCCGCGTCTGGCGCTGAGCCAGCCGCCAACGCAGCGCAGCGGGCGCGACCGTACTCTGGTGCTGGAGCAGGCGTC
>DATHXP010000176.1:0-3324 GCA_035459605.1 Halomonas sp.
TGGTCGCGGTGCTGTCGCCGCTGTCGTTCCAGGCCGGCGTGATCATCGCCGGTGTCGGCGTGCTGGGCTACACCGTCTGGTCGGGTTTCCGCGCTTCGGTGCTCACCGACTTCGCCCAGCTGGTGGCGCTGATGGCCATCGCCGTGGTGATCATTCCGGCGGTGTTCTTCGCCATGGGCGGCCCCAGCGCGCTGGTCGCCGGCCTCGATAACCTGACGCCCGAGCAGGCCAACTTCTTCTCGTCGGAGGCCATCCTCAACCAGGGCGCGCCCTTCTTCGTCGCCGTGCTGGCCTACGCGATTGGCAACCAGACCATTTCCCAGCGCCTGTTTGCGGTCAACGAAGACCACATCAAGCCGACTTTTCTGACGGCTACTCTGGGCTACGGCGCCATCGTCATTGGCCTTGGCATGATCGGCCTGATGGCGCTGACTCAAGGTGTACAGCCGCTCAACGGCGACATGAACAACCTGATTCCGCAGATGGTGTCCGGCTACTTACCGCCGCTGTTCATCGCGCTGTTCTTTGTGCTGGTGATCGGTTCGCTCTCCTCCACCGCCGACTCCGACCTCTCGGCGCTGTCGGCCATCGTGATGGCCGATATCTACGGCAAGAACGTCGCCAAGAACAGCCCGAACCCCAGGCTCATGCTGCTGATCGGCCGCCTGACCATGGTTACCGCCACCGCGGCCGGCATCATCTTCGCCAGCTTCTCGCTGGATATTCTGGTGATGCTGGTGTTTGTCGGCGCGCTGTGGGGCGCCATCGTGTTCCCGGTCATCGCCAGCTGCTTCTGGAATCGGGTGACCAACAAGGCCTTCACCACCTCGGTGGTGGCTGCCATGGCGCTGTTCTGCGTGGCGCGCTTCGAGCTGGTGTCGTTGACCGGCGGTGCCGGGCTGTTCTTCGAGCTGCTGGCAAGCATCGGCGGCGGCATCATCATCGCGCTGATGGCCTTCGGCTTCTTCGGCCGGCGCATCGCGCTCTTTGCCGGCAGCCTGGCCATGCTGGCCATGTTCGTCTTCGCCACCGGCTTCCTGCGCGACTATACCGTGCTGCTTGCCTCGCTGACCGCCTACGGCGCCAGCACCCTGGTATGCACGCTGATGAGCCTGCTCAGCCGTGAGCCGGACTTCGACTTCGACACCATCAAGGACAAGGTGGGCGACTACGACGTCGCCGCGACGCCGGTCAAGGAGCAGAAGCCGCGCAAGCCGGTACCGGCTTTCGCGTCAACCCAGGCCCAGCGCTAGGCACCGACGACGTGCAAACGTCCACCGACAGGAAACGCCCCGCGTCGGCGCTGACCGACGCGGGTCTTCAAAAGGAGAGTGTTACATGCAATGGCTACTTGGCTTTTACGTACTGATCTGGCCCGCCCTGACGCTGGGCGTACTGATCGTTATCTGCCGCGCCGTCATTAATGACCGGCGCACGGCCAAGCGCGAACGGCGCGACATGGTCTAACCCGCAGAACTTTATCGTCTGAGCCGCCACCCTGCGGCTCAGGCGTGACATCTTCTCGTCACTGCGCCTCATCGCTGCGTCAGCCGCTCTACCTGCCCTAACCCCTCATCTTGCAACCCGGGCCCGCTTTTCTCCCCAGATACGCTATTCTGGGCCATGCTCTTTGATGCCCCAGCCGTGATGCCAAAACCGTGGAGCCAAGATGATGACCACTGATGCCCTCGACTATTTCCGCCCTCCGGCAAGCGACGCCCTGGGCCTGATTTTGATACGTGCCAACGAAAGCGGCCTGACCGAGGTGGAGTTCATCGACGCAAAGGAGGCGCGCGAAGCACCGCGCCCCAGCAAGCTGACGCGGCGCGCCTGCGCTCAGCTGGAAGAGTACTTCGCCGGCAGTCGCCACGACTTCGACCTGCCGCTGGCGCCCGCCGGCACCGACTTTCAGAAGCGCGTCTGGCAGGCGCTGGCCGGCATCCCCTTCGGCGAAACCCGCAGCTACGGCGAGCTTGCCGAGCAGCTCGGCAGCAAGGGCGGGCAGCGCGCCGTGGGTGCGGCCAACGGCAAGAACCCGATCTCGATCATCGTGCCCTGCCACCGGGTGATCGGCAGCGACGGCCAGCTGACCGGCTACGCCAGCGGCATCGGCCGCAAGCGGTGGCTGCTCGCCTTCGAGGCCGGCGGTATCCCCTTCGAGCTGGGTTAAGCACCCAGCAGGCCTCTCGCAACCTGGCTTTGCAACAGCACAGCGATAGCGGCATCCTCGGGCACCTGGCAACCCCCGTGCCTTCCGACGTTTAACGAGGCGTAAATGACGTTATTGAGCAAGACACCGCTTTCCATCCTGGATCTGGCGCCGATCCGCCACGGCGGCACCGCCGGCGAGGCCTTCGACGACAGCGTCGCCCTCGCGCGCCAGGCCGACGCGCTTGGCTACCAGCGCTACTGGCTGGCCGAGCACCACAACATCGACGGCATCGCCAGCGCCGCAACCTCGGTGCTGATCGGCCACATTGCCGAAAAAACCCAGCGCATCCGCGTGGGCAGCGGCGGTATCATGCTGCCCAACCATGCGCCGCTGGTGATTGCCGAGCAGTTCGGCACCCTGGAAACCCTCTACCCCGGGCGCATTGATCTGGGGCTGGGCCGCGCGCCGGGGGCCGACGCCGCCACCATGCGCGCCCTGCGCCGCGACCCCTTCGCCGGCGTTGACGACTTCCCCGAGCGCCTGGAGGAGCTGCGCAGCTACCTGGGCACCCCCGGCCCCGAGCAGCGCATCCGCGCCGTGCCCGGCCAGGACACCCACGTGCCCCTCTGGCTGCTCGGCTCCAGCGGTTTCAGCGCCCAGCTGGCCGCGCGCCTGGGCCTGCCGTTTGCCTTCGCCGCCCAGTTCGCCCCCGGCTACCTGCTGGAGGCGCTGCACCTCTACCGCAGCCAGTTTCGCCCTTCCGAGGTACTGGATGCGCCCTACGCCATGGTCGGCCTGCCGGTCATCGTCGCCGACAGCGACGCCTACGCGCACTACCTGGCCACCACCGCCCAGCAGAAGTTTCTCAACCTGCACCGCGGCAAGAGCACCAAGGCGCTGCCGCCGGTGGAAAGCCTCGACTGGACGCCCAGGGAGCGCGCCGCCATCGCCCAGAACCTGGGCGCCGCCGCCATCGGCAGCCCCGAAACCGTGCGCAAAGGGTTGGAAAACTTTCTAGAGCAGACCGGCGCCAACGAACTGATGGTGGTCACCGACGTGTACGATCGCGACGACCGGCTGCGCTCCATCGAGCTGCTGGACGCGCTGCGGCGGTGAGCGCCGCTCATCACTCACATGAGTTAGCTGGCAGCGATAGCGAACACTATGCGGGA
>DATHXP010000177.1:0-2635 GCA_035459605.1 Halomonas sp.
GGGGAATCATGACCCGTCAATTATCCCGTGCCGATCGCCTGATCGGCCAGTTCGATGCCGCCTTGAGAACGCTGATGCCCGGCGTGGCGCAGGCGGCGCGTCCTTCGCCGGCCACGCCGGATATCCGGGACGGCGCTATCAGCGCCGCCGAGCGTCGTCACGCCGAAGGCCTAATGCGCATCAACCACACCGGCGAGGTGTGCGCCCAGGCGCTGTACCAGGGCCAGAGCCTGACCGCGCGCTTGCCCGAGGTGCGCGAGCAGATGGAAGAGGCCGCCGTGGAAGAGGTTGACCATCTGGCCTGGTGCGAGTCGCGCCTCAGGGAGCTGGATGGGCGCACCAGTCTGCTGAACCCGCTGTACTACACGGCTTCGTTCAGTATCGGCGCGCTGGCCGGCGCGGTGAGCGACAGGGTGAGCCTGGGCTTCGTGGCGGCCACGGAGGAGCAGGTGGGCAAACACCTGGAAAAGCACCTTCAGACGCTGCCGTCGGGGGACCGCCGTTCGCGCGCCGTGCTCGAGCAGATGGCCGTCGACGAGGCCCAGCATGCCCAGCAGGCGCTGGAGGCCGGCGGCGTGCGCTTCCCGGCCCCGATCAAGCTGGGCATGACGCTGGTGTCAAAGGTCATGACCGCAAGCGTCTACCGGCTGTAGCGGCTGCTCAGGTCTCGATAATCGTGTAGCCGTGGCTGAACTCCACGCCGCCCCTGGCCAGCATGATCGAGGCGCTGCAGTATTTTTCGGCCGAGAGCTCGACGGCGCGCCTGACCTGGTTCTCCTTGAGGCGGCGACCGGTCACGGTGAAGTGCACGTGGATCTTGGTGAATACCGCCGGGACTGCGTCGGCGCGCTCGGCCTCGACGGCGGCCACGCAGCCGGTCACCTCGGCGCGGGATTTCTCAAGGATCTCGAGAATGTCGAAGCTGGCGCAGGCGCCCATGCCCATCAGCAGCATCTCCATGGGCCGCGGGCCGGTGTTGCGCCCGCCGTGGTCCGGCGGGCCATCGATGACCACGCTGTGACCGCTGCCGCTTTCGGCCACAAACTGGCGGCCGTCTGTCCATTTTACCGTGGCTTGCATGCTGGAATCCTCAGGGTTGAAGTGTAGCGCAGTCGCAGTTAGTCACGACGAGGAGCGCCGGGGACAGGTCGAAGAGGGAGTTCTACGCCGCAGACCTGTTACCGGATCAGCTCCGAGCCACAAGATCAACTGCAATAGTCCTACGCTGGAGTGTGAGCAGGTTGATTACTGGGCCGCTGACTGACGCAGTGCCATATCCAGCGCCTGCAGGCGCTGCGGCGTGCCGACATCGACCCAGCGGCCGCGGTGGTGATGCCCGGCGACCCGCCCCTGGCTCATGGCGTCGCGAAGCAGCGGCGCCAGTGAGAAGCAGCCCGGCGCCTGGCCTGCCACCAGCGCCGGGTCGATCAGCGCTACCCCCGAGTAGGTCAGGCGCGGCGTGCCATCGGTATGCAGCTTGCCGCGGGCATCCAGAAAGAAGTCGCCCTCCGGATGGTGGGCGGGATTATCCACCATGACCAGCCGGGCGAGTTCGCCGCCCCTCAGGCTGCCCAGCCGGCCCAGGTCTAGATCGCTCCACACGTCGCCGTTGATCAGCACGAAAGGCGCGCTGCCCAGCAGCGGCAGCGCCTGGCGGATGCCGCCGCCGGTCTCCAGCGGCGACGGCTCTTCGCTCCAGCGAATGCGCAGGCCGAAGGCGTCTCCCTGGCCCAGAGCGGCGATGATCTGTTCGGCGCGGTAGCTGACGTTGATCACCACCTCGTCGATGCCGGCGGCGGCCAGACGCTCCAGATGGTGCACGATCAGGGCCTTGCCGCCGACCTTGAGCAGCGGCTTGGGGCAGCGGTCGGTGAGCGGGCGCATGCGGGTGCCGAGGCCGGCGGCCAGGATCATTGCCTTCATGGCGTGGGCTCCGCGCCGGCGGCGAGCCGAGCCAGCAGGGCGGGCCGCAGGGTGCCTTCCAGCCACTCGCGAAATGCCGGCAGCGCACGGTTCAAATCGTCACCATTGCCGGTCACAGTGCCGTCGATTCCCAGCGCGCTCAGGTCGCTCAGCGCATCGCCCAGATGGTCGAGAAAGTGCGGCAGGCGCGCCACATAGCCCTGACGATGGTCGCGCAGCGTCAGGCGGCAGAAGATGCCCAGCACCTTGAGCGAGCGCTGGGCCGCCATGGCGGCGACCAGACGATGAAAGTCATCGGCCGAGACGCTGCGCGACAGCCGGCCATCGGCCCGGGCCCGGGCATGGAAGTCGGCCTGCCAGCGCCGCCGACGCGCGCGCGAGAAGCGGCAGTAGCGGCCGTGCAGCAGCGAAACCAGATCGTAGCTCAGCGGGCCGGCCACCGCGTCCTGGAAGTCGATCAGGTGCAGGCGGTCGTCATGCACCATCAGGTTCATGGCGTCGAAGTCGCGGTGCACGGTGACTCTGGGCTGCTGAAGGGCCATGTCGATCAGGCCGCCTGTCAGCGCTGTCCAGCCGGCCGGAGCCGGCATGCCTAGCCAGTTCGACAGGCACCAGGCCGGAAAGAGCTCCAGCTCTGCTGCAAGAAGCGCGGCATCGTAGGCGGGCAGCGGCTCGGGGCTGGTGCGGCTCTGGAGCTCGTGAATGGTCTCGA
>DATHXP010000178.1:0-8824 GCA_035459605.1 Halomonas sp.
GGCAGCTTGGCGTGCCCTCCCGTGAGCTGTCACAAACCATCAATCTGGGGCTCGAGAAGAACTTCTTTGAACTCGTCAGCGACTACCGCGTCGCCGAAGCCCGTCGACAGCTGCACGCTGCCGAGGCAGGCACCACCATCCTGCAGGTGATGTATGACTCAGGCTTCAATTCCAAGTCGGTCTTCAATACGGCCTTCAAGAAGGCCACCGGCATGACGCCCAGCGCCTATCGTGCCCAGAGCTAGGAAAACACTGAATAAATGTCTGCGCGCCCCAATCACTGTGTTGCGCGGTGCTCGGAATCCTCACCTATACCGCATAGGCTCCGGTTCCTGCGCTCCGTGCGCCTTGTGCTTGAGCCGCTCGGCGATTTCTTCAGCGCTTCCCTAGTGGCGTGCTAGTGGCGTGCTATCAACGCGAGTCTATGCATCTTCCGAGGGCTTGTTCTGGTTGATGGTATCCAGCGCCAGGTTGGAATGGGCAAAGGCACCACCGGCACGCATTTCGGCGGCGACCCAGATGGCTTCCATGATTTCCTGCGCGGTGGCCTCTTCCTTGAGCGCTGCCTGAGTGTGGCCGTGAATGCAGTAGGGGCACTGGGTGACGTGCGCTACTGCCACGGCAATCAGCTGCTTGGTCTTTTTGGACAGGGCGCCATCGGCGAATACCGCCTTGCTGAACGCCTTGAAGGCGTCGTTGGCCTCGGGGGTCAGCTCGGCTCGCTGGCGGGCCAGCGCCGAGGTGTGCTGGGGAAACAAAGAGGAACCCATAGCTCGCTCCTTCGCATGTGGTACAGCTCAAGGCCCAAGAAAAAACGCATATGCCTTCAAGCCTCAAGATAGGTACGCCAGTGTGGATGTGCAAACAGCGCGTGAGAGCTGATGGTAGCGCTCATGCTTCACGGTGTGGGGTTCAGGTAGGGGCGTACCCGCCGCGCCGCGCTGCGCATGAAGCCGAAGAAGGTCGCCGACCAGGCCAGCAGAGAGATGTAAAAGAAAACTTCGGGGATGGCGTGCAGAAAATTGAAGCCCATCGCCTCGATCATCTGACTGGTTGCGGCCGAGTACATGCCCAGTGGAAAGACTGCTCCCCAATATAAGGGGTCGTATGCCAGCGGAAAGCGCTTGATGACATGACGCCACAGGCCGAGCAGAAAGAGCATGGGTATCCACCAGGTGCCGGTTGCCCAGTAGAATATGGTGAAGCCCTTGAGAAATGGCAGCAGGGATTCCAGATAGGGCGCACCCGGACTATTGGTGATCAACAGCGAGCCCGCCAGCGTCGAGATGGCCATGGCTCCCATGCTGATCCAGAACGGTGGCGCCAGGTCGCCCGGTGAAAAAGGGAAAAAATAGTAGCGATAGAAGATCAATGAGATCATCCAGATATAGAGCATTCCACCCCATAGCCACATCGACAATGCCAGGAAGTTCAGCTCCAGCCGATAGGGCTGCGGCCAGTTGGCCGCGATGTGCGCACTGAGTACGGCAACGGCCTGGGTTGCCACCACGGCAAGCAGCCAGCCGCCGTTGATGCCTTTCTGAAGGGGCGGCTTGTTCTTCTTGACGGCAAATACCGTGAAGATAGTATAGGTCAGTCCCAGCCATAGCGCGCCGGACAGAAGCCACAGCGTCAGAGCCGCCGCGTAGGCGTGTTCAAGGGCAATGAACTGGCTGCCGAGCACGGCGGAGCTGGCAACCCAGCTGAAGTAGCCGGGTCCACGAGCGTGATCAAGCATGTCGTCAATGAAGCGCTGTGGAAACCAGTACAGGCGAAGGCCGTGCAGTAGCCAAAGCGCGATATAGACCACGCCATTGAGGTAGAAGAGTAGTCGAGCCAGCAGGTCATGCCCCAGCATCGCCGCCGAAATTGAGATGATTCCGGTGGCCATGACCATCGCGAAATAGACCGGCGGCAGGTCATGGGTGACGGCTCTGAGCAGTGTGGTCTGATGGGCCATCAGCGTTATCCCCAGTGATCCTCGTGGCCATGTGTTCTAGCACTGTGCCACCAAATGGCGTTGAACGGTAACGGCAATTAGGATGACTGCCGGAACGATTCGATCACCAGCCAATCTTTATTGCTGGGCGCCGACATATTCGCAGGCTAGAGGGTCAATCCCCGGCTTGGGTACTGTCCGTCGGCGACGCTTGCCGTTATGCTATGAGCCAAGTCGCCGCCGTCGCGGTACACGACTCATTTTTTAGGAGGACAAAGATGCGGATCAGGACGTTGTTGGCGAGCTCAGCCATGCTTGCGCTACTGGCGGGCTGTGCCACCGGACCCAGCGATACTGCCGGTGAAGAGGTGAAGACGGCCGAGGCGACCTACCAGGGCACGCTGCCGTGCCGCAACTGTGAAGGCATCGATCTCGACGTGACGCTAGCGGGCGATAGCATGAGCAGCGCCGAGGAGCGCACTTTTGAGCTGGAAGCGTCCTACAGGGCACATCCGGAAAACCCGCCGACCGAGAACTACAGCGGCAACTGGGCGATACTCAACGGCTCGGCGGAGGATCCCGGTGCCACCGTCTACGAGCTGGTTCCCGACGGCGAGGGGCAGACCTATTACTTCCTGCGCCTGGACCCCCAGACGCTGGAGCTGATCGACCCTCAGCGGCGTCGCTTCGAGAACAACGAGATGCTGCGTCTCAAGCGCCTATAAGGATTCACGCGGCGAGTCGAGGGGCGGCCATTGGCTGCCCCTCTTTGTTGTCGGCTTGAGGGAGCGAGGGCACGGATAGCATGGCCAAAGCAAAGAGCGCCTTTGTCTGCACCGAGTGCGGTGCCGAGTTTCGCAAGTGGCAAGGGCAGTGCAGCAGCTGCCGGGAATGGAACACCCTGAGCGAGGTGCGCCTCGCCCCCGCTCGGCCAGGCAGTGGCGCTGGAACGGGTGCCGGTCGCGGCGGCTATGCCGGGGCGCTGTCGCGGGAAGTCGTTGACCTTGGCCAGGTCGATCTCGCCGAAGTTCCCAGACTCTCTTCCACCTTCGAGGAGTTCGACCGCGTGCTGGGCGGCGGCCTGGTGCCGGGGTCGGCGGTGCTGCTGGGCGGTCATCCCGGCGCCGGCAAGTCGACCCTGCTGCTGCAGACCGCCTGCAAGCTGGCACAGCAGCGCACGGTGATCTACGTCACCGGCGAGGAGTCGCTTTCGCAGGTGGCGATGCGCGCTCAACGACTGCAGCTGCCGACCCGGGGACTGAAGATGCTGGCCGAAACCAGCATCGAGACGATCCTGGCCGTCGCCGAGCGCGAGCGCCCCGAGGTGCTGATCATTGACTCGATCCAGACCACCCACCTTGAGGATATTGCCTCGGCGCCGGGCGGCGTGGCCCAGGTGCGCGAATCGGCGGCGGCGCTGACGCGCTTCGCCAAGCAGACCAATACGGTCTTGCTGCTGGTGGGTCACGTGACCAAGGACGGCAGCCTGGCCGGCCCCAAGGTGCTGGAGCACATGATCGACGCCTCGCTGCTGCTGGAAGGCGACGCCGACTCGCGCTTTCGCACCCTGCGCGGCCAGAAAAACCGCTTTGGCGCGGTCAACGAGCTCGGCGTGTTCGCCATGCTCGAGCACGGCCTGAAAGAAGTGAAGAACCCCAGCGCTATTTTCCTGTCGCGCAGCGAAGAGCAGGCGCCGGGCAGCCTGGTGATGGTGGTCTGGGAGGGCACTCGCCCGCTGCTGGTCGAGGTGCAGGCGCTGCTGGACGACTCGCCGCTGGGCAACCCGCGCCGTGTCGCCGTCGGCCTGGATCAGAACCGCCTGGCTATGCTGCTGGCGGTGCTGCACCGCCATGGCGGGCTGTTCAGCGGCGACCAGGACGTCTTCCTGAACGTGGTTGGCGGGGTCAAGGTGCTGGAAACCAGCGCCGACCTGGCGGTACTGCTGGCGGTGGTCTCCAGCCTGCAGAGCCGGCCCCTGCCCCGTGAGCTGGTGGTGTTTGGCGAGGTGGGGCTGTCCGGGGAAATTCGCCCGGTGCCCAGCGGCCAGGAGCGCATTATCGAAGCCGCCAAGCACGGCTTCACGCGCGCCATCGTGCCGCGGGGCAACGTTCCGCGGCGCTCGCCGCCGGGTATGGAGGTGGTGGCGGTGGACAAGCTGGCCGATGCGCTAGATGCGCTGTAAGCGGCTATCCACCGACGCGCAGACGCGCCCCCAGAGCCGCCTCGCGTGCTGTAGAATAGCGCTCATGATCGATCAAGGAGACTGCAATGAGCGCCATTCGTCTGACCCAGTACAGCCACGGCGCCGGCTGCGGCTGCAAGATTGCCCCCGACGTGCTCGATGGCATTCTCGCCAAGGCCGGTCCCGGGACCAGCAATGCCCGGCTGATCGTCGGCAACCAGGGGCGCGAGGACGCCGCGGTCTATGATCTGGGCGACGGGCGCGGCATGATCGCCACCACCGACTTCTTCATGCCGATTGTCGACGACCCCTTCGATTTCGGCCGCATTGCGGCCACCAATGCCATCAGCGATGTCTTCGCCATGGGCGGCACGCCGGTCATGGCGCTGGGCATTCTCGGCTGGCCGCTGGACAAGCTGAGCCCGGACGTTGCCGGCGACGTCATGGCTGGCGCCCAGACCGTATGCCGCGAGCTTGGCGTGGCGCTTGCCGGCGGGCACTCCATCGACGCGCCGGAGCCGATCTTCGGTCTGGCGGTCAACGGCCTGGTGGATCTGGTCCACCTCAAGCTCAACAAGGGCGCGAAGCGGGGCGATGTGCTGTATCTCACCAAGCCGCTGGGCGTCGGCATGCTGACCACCGCCGAGAAGCGCGGCCTGCTGGAGCCGGGCCATCAGGATCTGGCGCGGCGCACCATGCTCGAGAGCAACCGCATCGGCGTGGCGCTGTCGCGCATCCAGGGGGTGCACGCCATGACCGACGTGACCGGCTTCGGCCTGGCCGGCCATCTGGGCGAGGTCTGTCTGGCCAGCGGCGTGGCAGCGCGCATCGACTTCCGCCGCCTGCCGCGGCTGGCCGAGGCGGAAGGCTATCGGCGTCAGGGCGCAGTTCCCGGCGGCACCGAGCGCAACCGCGCCGCTCAGGGGCGTCAGCTGCCCGAGATGGACGATGTCCACTGGCAGTGGCTGTGCGACCCGCAAACCTCCGGCGGCCTGCTGATCGCGGTGGACCCCGCCTGGACCGACGACGTCGAGCGGGTTGGCCGCGAGCACGGCCTGGAGCTGGCGCCTTTTGGCGAGGTGATTGAAGCCTGCGGCGAGGCGCTGATCGAGGTGGTGGGGTGAGTCTCTCGCTGGGCGCGCCGGAACTGATCGCACCGAACCTTGAGCCGCTGCGCCAGGGGCGGGTGCTTATTGATGTGCGTGCCCCGGTGGAGTTCGCCCAGGGCGCGCTGCCCGGCGCCGTCAACCTGCCGCTGATGGACGATGAGGAGCGGCGTCAGGTCGGCATCGCCTACGCCGAGCAGGGCCAGGGCGCCGCCGTTGCGCTGGGCGAGCGCCTGGTCAGCGGCGGTATCCGCGCCGCGCGTATCGCCGCCTGGCAGCGGCTGATCCAGCGTCATCCGGATGCCATCCTCTACTGTTTTCGCGGTGGGATGCGCTCACAAATTGCCCAGCGGTGGCTAGCCGATGCGGGTATCGGGTGCCCGCGCATCGAAGGCGGCTGGAAGGCCATGCGCCATGCGCTGCTGGCGCGTATCCATGCCGCCGCCGAGCACCAGCCACTGCTGATCATCAATGGTCTGACCGGCTGTGCCAAGACGCCGCTGATCAATGCGCTGGACAGCGGCCTCGATCTGGAAGCCTGCGCGCGGCACCGCGGCTCCGCCTTTGGGCGCCATCCGCTGTGCGGCCCGTCGCAGATCGACTTTGAGCACGCGGTGGCCCTGCGCCTGCTCGAGCTTCCCGGCTCCGTGGTGCTGGAAGACGAGTCGCGTCAGATCGGTGCGTCCAATATCCCGCTGGACCTGTGGCGCGCCATGGAGCGCGCGCCCCGAATCCGCGTCGAGATGCCGCTGGACTGGCGGCTGGCGCAGATTCACAAGGACTATATCGACGACCTGTGGGAGATCTATCGGCGCCAATTCGGCGACTGGCTGGGCTGGGCGCTGATGCGCAAGCAGCTGGCCTCCGCCCTGGGTCGGCTGCGCAAGCGCCTGGGCGGCGCCCGCCTGGCCAGACTGCAGCGGCTGCAGGCGCTGGCTTTCCGCGAGCATGAGCGGGGCAATCGCCAGGCCCACGAAGCCTGGCTGGCGCCGCTGCTGACCGAATACTACGATCCCCTGTATCGCCATCAGCAGAGCAAGAACAGCGAACGGCACTTTGTGCACGTCGGCGACTGGAACAGCTGCCTCGAGGCCGCCCAGCAGTGGGGCGCTGAACACAGTCGGTCTTGAAGGCAGTGCGGTTACGGGTCAGTCAGGCACGCCGCGTAGCCATTGGCTCAGCAGGCGATCAAGCAGCGGCGCCAGCCGGTCGAAGCGTGCGGCGTCGGCGAGGATGTCGCTGTCATCCTGACGATAAGGACTCGTTGCGTCGCCCTCCGGACGCGGTAGATGTGTGAGCCGGGCGTCCACGCTGGCCGGGGTGGCTTCAAGATGGCACAGCAGGCCGATCACCCGGCCCGCGTCCCAGCTGAAGCCCTGCAGCGGGCTGGCCTCGCTGCCGCCCAGCGGCAGCGCATCGTCCGGCAAGCCGAACACCGTGCGGTGCCACATGAAGGCGTCGAAGCTTTCGGGCAGATCGAAGGGGCTGTCATCGCTTGAGGTGATGCGCTGCCAGCCGGTTTCGGCATAGGTGCCGCGCGAGACGCTGGCGCCGAGTGCGCTGGCGATGCAGCGGGCGCCGTGGCCGATGCCCAGCAGCGGGCGCTGGCCGTCCAGGGTGCGCTCGATCAGCTTGCGTTCGGCGCGGGCCCAGTTCGGCGCCTGGGACGTTTCTGGGGCGTCGAGTACGATCAGCGCATCGCACCCGCCGGGGCGAGGCGCCAGCTCTCCGGCGTGGAGATGAAAGACGGTGTGGCTGTGCCCCATGCTGTCGAGCCAGTCGCCGATGCGTGCCGGGCCCAGGTGGGGGCTATGCTGAAGCAGATGAAAGTGCATGCGCGACCTCGCCGATAGTCAGCTGCGGGAGCGACAGGATACATGAAAGTAACTCTGAAAGAACAGATACTTACCATTATTGCGGCGATTCCGCCGGGGCGCGTGACCAGCTATGGCCGCATCGCCGCCATGACCGAGGGCGCCACGCCGCGGCTGGTGGCGCGGGCGCTGCGCGAGCTGCCTCCCGGCCACGATCTGCCGTGGTTTCGCGTCATCACCGCCTCTCGGCGGCTGGCCGAGCATGACGCTGCCGATGAGCAGCGCCGGCGGCTGATCGACGAGGGCATTGCCTTCGACAGCCGCGGCCGCGTGGCGCCCGAGCGCCTGTGGCCCTGATGGTTTATCGGTACGACACGCATTCGCCTTCAACCCAACGCTCTTAACTCAACGCTCTCAACTCAACTAGGAGCTCCCTATGAGTCAGCCCGGCAATGGCTTTCATCGGCGCCTGCGGGCCCTGCAGCCGCGAGCCCAGCAGGCCTTCATGGCGGCGCTGTGCGAGCGCCTGATGCCCAACTATAGGCTTTACGCCCAGACCTCAGGCCAGGGCGAGGTCAGGGTCCTGAGGTCTATCCTGGATCTTGTCTGGGAGCGTCTGCTGGTCAAGGAAGCGCGCATCGATTTCGACCTCCAGGCCGACAAGCTGGCTGGGTGTTATCCCCCGGCCGAAGATGACAGCTTCGGCGCGCGTCGCGCCACGGAGGCCGTGGCGGCGCTGTCGGCGCTGCTCGATACGCTGCGCGGCGAATCGCCGGAGGCGATTGTGGAAGTCAGCCGCGCCTCCAGGGGCGGCGTGCAGGCGTTCATCGCCATGACCGAGGGCGACGAAGACGACCGGGCGCTGGCGGCACGCGTGCGCGCGCACCCGCTGATGGCCGACGAGAACGGCTTTCAGGATGCGGTATTGGAAGCCGTGGAGGCGCCGCTTGATCGCGACGCTCTCAAGGCGCTGCGCCGGCTGGGCCGCAACGAGGGCGTCAGCAATCTAGGTATCGTTCTTGACTAGGCGACATCGTTAATTAGCCGCGCCTAAACCTAAAAACGCAGCCCGACGGTGACCATCATGCCGGCGGTACCGTACAGGATCAGATCGCTTTCCAGGCGCTTGTAGCGCAGGCCGACGCTTGGCAGGGCGGCGGGTGCGACGCCGGCACGATTAAAGGGAATCTTGTCGCGATACTCGCCCTGGTAGCCGCGCAGCAGGCCCGCGCTCAGCTTGGCTCGGAAGGTAAGTTCCTCAATCGGCTCCCACAGCGGGAACTCGCGACCGACATACCAGTACCAGGAGGGCTGATTGAAGGAGTTCTTGAACCAGGCGGCCCCGGCCAGCCAGCGCCGCGCGTTGTGAAGCTCCACGGAGATCAGATCCTGCTGGTTGTTGTGCTCGGGGTCCGGCGAGTAATGCGTGGTGTACAGGCTGGTCTGCACGAGCACATGGTCCAGTTCGAGCATTGGCGGCTGGCGTTCCTGCTCTGCTGCTGCATGGGAGTCTGCGATGATCAGGCTGAGCAGGCCCGCGACCAGAGCCCATAGCACAATCGCCGCCGGCTGGCCCGCTCTCTGGGCGGGGGCGTGATGCCGCGCCGCCATCTTCACAATAGCTACACTCACTTTCACAGCCGCATGGTAATGCCGCGCTCGGCCATGTAGCGTTTGGCCTCGGGAATCGTGTACTCGGAAAAGTGGAAGATGCTGGCCGCCAGCACCGCGTCGGCCCCGCCTTCGAGCACGCCATCTACCAGGTGGTCCAGGTTGCCGACGC
>DATHXP010000179.1:0-7752 GCA_035459605.1 Halomonas sp.
GATAGCGAACGTGCCGAGGCACGGACGGCCAATGGCCTGATCGAGATTCGCCTGCCCAAGCAGGAACAGGCAAAGCCGCGGCGCGTCGAAGTCAAGCCGGCCTGAGGAGGCTTTGAACCAAGCGACAGGAACTCGAGAGGAGCTGAGCAATGAATAAAGACGTGACTCAAAAAACCGATGACAAGCAGCGCGAGTTGACCACTCGGCAGGAATCGCGCCGCCGTCTGGTACCTGCGGTGGATATTTTCGAGCAGGACGACGCGCTGCACGTGATTGCCGACATGCCCGGCGTCAATCAGGACAGTCTGCACATCGAAATCGATAATCAAGTGCTGAGCATCGAAGGCGATATTGGTTTCGACATGCCGGAAGGCGTCAAGGCCGCCTATGCCGAAGTTCAGGGGGAGCGCTATGCGCGCCGTTTTACCCTGAGTCAGGAAATCGACACCGAGGCCATCGAAGCCAGTATCAGCAACGGCGTGCTGAGCTTGACGCTGCCCAAGCGTGAAACCCACCGCCGGCGTCGCATTGACGTGAAAGTGGCCTGATCCAAGCGGTCTTTCTATGTAAGCAGGCTATGTAAGCAGGGGTTGAACGTGACGGCGCCTTCCTGGGAAGGCGCCTTTTTCGTTTTGGTGCGCCAGTCAGGCGCTGTGGACCTCGGCCCGTTCGGATTCCGTATCCTGCCGATCACTTTCACCGCCTTTGGCTTCATCTTCTCCAGCGCTCTGCTCGGCAGCCTTGTTGGCTTCTTCAAACACCTCGGCAGCGTCTTCAGAATCGTCGGCAGCTGCGTCGGATTCCCTTGCTTCGGCGGCAGCGTCGCTATCGCCTGGCGCAGCGGCCGCACCGGCTGCCTTTGACTCGTCCTGCTGCGCTGCGCTCTCTTCCTTAGCCTCGGCGGCCGGGGGCTGCGGGGCAGCAGACATCCCCGACTGCCCCTCATCGTCCTGGGCAACATCGGCCTGCGCGCTGCTCTTCCGGGCTTCGTCTGCTTGCGCTTCTTCGCCGCTGCTCGCGCCTACTTTCTGGTCAAGCTGGTCAAGCTCGCGCCGCCAGCTGTCCAGATCCTGCTGCAGGCTCTCGAGCTGAGCCTCTCGGGAATCAACGGCTGAGTCCAGCTTCTCGAGCTTTTCGCGACCGCTTGACAGGCTTTCTTCGAGCTTTTCAAGGGCGTCGCGAGACGCTTCCCGCTGTTTTTCGAGCGCCGCCAGGGCGTCACGGGCGCTCTTTTCCTGCGCCTCCATTTCATCAAGCTGGCTCTTGAGTCCGGCAGCCTCCTCTTCCAGCGCCTTGCGCTCCTGGTCGGCCTGATCACGGGCCTCTTCGGCCTGCTCGCGAGCCTCCAGGGCCTCGTCGCGAGACGCTTCGGCAGCTTTCAGCTCGCTTTGAACTTCGTCTCTGGCCTGCTCGGCCGCGTCACGCTCTTCCTTGGCGGCTTCCAGCGCGCTCTGGACTTCAGACCTGGTCTTCTCGGCCTTGTCACGCGCCTCCTCGGCGGCCTTCAATGCGCTCTGGGCTTCGCTTTTGGCCCGCTCGGCCTCGTCGGCCTGCTTGCGCGCCAGCTCAAGCGCCGACTGGGCATCGGCAAGGCGTGTTTCAGCGGCATCCGCCTCGCCGCTGAGCGTATCGAGCCGCCGCTGAGCATCTTCCAGCTCGGCGGCGGCTTCATCGGTACGCGAGGCAAGGCGCTGCAGCTCGGCCTGCGCTTCCTGGCGCTGCTGTTCCAGGCTGCTGATGGTGTCTTCGAGATCGCTGATCTCGACCTGGGCGCTTTCCAGCTCGGCCAGGCGACTGCTCATCGCCTGGCGCTCGGCATTCACCGACTCCAGGCGCGACTGCAGCGCCTTGCGCGCCTCCTTATCCGAGCTGACGCTGGACTGTGCGACCAGCGCCCAGATAACTGCTGCGATAGTCACAGCCCCCATGCCTTTTACGCGGTTGTCCCTAAAGAGTTCTCGCATCGAGCTATCGGCCATTGGGTTGTTCTCCTCGTTGCTTGCGTTGTCGACCCGCACTGCAGATCGCCACCTATAGGGTAGGAGCATACACGGCTTGGCGATGGCGGGAATCCCCCGCGCCGTTGAAGACAGGGTTCAACCGCTTTCATTGACGCCAAGGGGCGCTTGTAGCCTATCATGCCCAATCTACCGCTATTGCCTAGACATCGCCCATGCGCGCCGAATTGAAATCCTTTGTGTCTGACATCAAGCGGTTTGCCCCCCAGGTGCTGCGCTTCACCTGGCGCGTGATTGGAAGATTCCTGAGCAATCGCGGCATCCTGCTGGCGGGCGGAGTTGGCTACAATATCCTGCTGTCCATCATTCCGCTGTTTGCGCTGCTGATCGTGCTGCTGGCCGACATCGTCGATGAAAACCAGCTGTTCGCGGTACTTTCCATCCAGGTCAGGCACCTGGCTCCGGCCCATGCCGAGGTGGTGCTGCAGGCGGTTCGCTCATTGCTGGAGTCCAGGGATGCCATCGGGGCCCTGGGTATTCCGGTGCTGCTGATCTTCAGCTCGTTCGCCTTTCGCAATCTGGAAGATGCGCTGGCCATCATCTTTCGCGCGCCGGACTCCAAGGCCAAGCGCTCCGCCTGGATCTCAGTGCTGATGCCCTACGCCTTCATGCTGGTGCTGGGAGCCGGTCTGATGGCGCTGGCGCTGGTGGTCAGCCTGTTCAGCGGCATCAACACGCTGTGGATGATCTTTCTGGGTCGCGAGCTGCCGCTGGCCAGCCTTTCTGGGCCGATGCTCAATCTGGCCAGCTTTATCGGCGTCTTCCTGCTGTTCAGCGCCATCTACAAGGTCATGCCGGTGGTACGCATCGCGGTGCGTCGCGCGCTGGTGGGCGGCTTTGTGGCTGCGCTGCTGTGGGAGGGTGTCAGGCTGCTGCTGGTCGCCTATTTTGCCAACCTCTCCTACGTCAACGCCGTCTATGGCTCGCTTGCCACTCTGATCGTGATGCTGCTGTCGCTGGAAGTTGGCGCAATCATTCTGCTGCTCGGCGCCCAAGTAATTGCCGAACTCGAGCGCAACGCCAGGCTCGGCATTCCCTGGCACCAGGACTCGCGCAAGCTGGTAGCAACAGTCCCTGACAGAGAATCGCATTAGTCTTCATCGCGCTCGTTCAGCACGTGTAGCTTGGCCCGAACGAAGTCGCTAGGGCTCAGGTATAAAAGCTCCGCCAGGCGGCGAATACGATGCTCCTCCAGCGGATCCAGCTCGCCGTCCGCGTAGGCCAGGCGCCACATCGACTCCACCAGTGAAAAACGCTGCTGCTGCGTTGCGTGATCCTTGAGCATCGACACGAACCGGTAGTGATCCACCGCGCCCTCGACTTCCTGCTCGGCCAGGCTTATCAGCTCTTCGACCGCCGCATCGGAAAGCTTGTAGCGCGTCCTGAGCGTATCACGCAGCACCGCAATTTCAGCGGCGTCCCGCCGATAGTCGGCGCGCATGACCTCACACAGCAGGGCCGCTGCCGCCAGCTCCAGCGTCATGGCGGAGTCATGTGAGTCGGCCGCCGCGGGATCCGCCAGGGCCCGCTGGAAAAACCGCTGAATTGAATCGAGCATGAGAAAGGGTCTATAAGGGGATTCAGTATGTTGACAGCACTCAACGCGCCGGGGTTCAGCGTCTAGAACGTGGAAAGGCCGGTGGCCTCCATCAGCCGATAGCGCCAGTACGCCCAGTGGCCGGCTCCGGCGGCGGACGACAGCGGCAGGCTGGTGCGTCGCGCTTCGCTGGAAAACCACTGCCGCTCGAACAGCCCGGTGGCCGCGTCGATGGCTGGCGTGTATTGGTCGCCTACCAGCTCGACGCTGGTTTCCAGATTCAGGTTATCCAGATTGCGCCGCGTAAAGTTGGCCGAGCCCAGGATCATCGCCGCCCGCGACGGCGCGGCGCCGGAAGGCATGGCACCCGAGCCCACCGTCTGCCGATACAAGAGCAGCTTGCTATGGCACTGCTCGCCCCGAGTCAGGCACCAGCGCACCTCGACGCCCGCTTCGGCAAGCTCGGCGGCCACCGGGCGATTGGGAATACCGCTTTTTTGCATGCCGAAAGCTTCGCGATTGGGATCGAGCAGCACCCGCACGGCAACGCCGCGCGCGCTGGCGGCCTTGAGCGCTTCGATCAGCGGACGGTGTGAAAGATAGAAGACCGCGATATCCAGCCGATCGCCGCTGCCGGCCTTGCCGACCCGGCTCAGCAGGGCGTCGCGAATCGCCGCCTCGGTCAGAATGCGCAGGCTGGCATCCGCCGCAGCCTGTCTCGTCTCGTTGTGGGGCGCTGCTCTGACATGCCATGCGGATGCCTCTGGCCAGCGACCTGCCTGCGGCAAATCGGCAGCGCTCGACCAGCGGGTCAGCGCGCGCTCCGAGGCCAGCAGGTCCAGCGCCGCCTGCCCCCCGAAGCGCAGCGCTACGTTGCTATGTCGGCTGCTGGCATCGTGGGGGTTGGCACTGCCGACAAGCCCCGACCAGCTGTCGCCGTGATCAACCACCAGCGTCTTGCGATGGTTGGCGCGAAAGTTGGCCATGCTCAGATAGCTGCGCACAGTAACTCGATCCGGTCCCAGCGGGTTGGGCAGCCAGCCGCCGCCCTGCGCGTTGCCAAGCCGGTCCAGGCCCAGGTGCCAGAGACCGGACCACAGCGGATTGGACGCTCGCAATTTGGGAAGGTCGGTGATGATCAGCTCCACGCCGGCCTCGCGCAGCCGTACGAAATGCTCGGGCATCAGGGCGCCGTACAGGGTATTGATCGGATCGGTAATGACCCGCACGACCAGTTCGGGATGAAGGCGCTTTTGCCGGATCAGCGCTTCGCTCAGCTCGCTGGAGAGCGCGCGCACGCCCTTGTCATCAGCCTCGCCATCGGTCCTGCCGGCGAAGTCGTTGAACAGAAACATATCCAGCACGATAAGGCGCTGCGCCTGGCCAATCATGCGCAGCGCTGCGTCGAAGATCGTCTGATCATAGTGCGCACGCCCTTCGGCGTCGTACCAGGTCTCATCAACCAGCAGCTCGGCGTCGACGGCCTGGCGCACCGGCCAGGCCGCACCCACGCCGTCGGGCAGAGGCTTGTAGCGCTGCCATACGCCCATGATCAGCCAGGCGGTTGCCACGCTCAGCAGCAGCACCTTCAGCGTCATGCGCCCTCCCTGACGGCGGCGATGCCGACTCCGCGGCTTGGCCATCGCGCGTTTTTCTCGATCAGGGCAGCAGGATGGTCGAGCCGGTGGTGCGACGCTCGGCCAGCGCGCGCTGCGCGTCGCCCGCCTCGGCAAGCGGGTAGCGCTGGGCAATATCGATCTTCACCTGGCCGCTTTCCAGCATCGCGAACAGGTCGCCGGCCATGCTCTCGAGGCGCTCTCGGGTGTCGGCGTAGCCGTTGAGGCTGGGACGCGTAACAAACAGCGAGCCCTTCTGGTTGAGAATGCCGAGATTGACGCCCTCCACCGCGCCCGAGGCGTTGCCGAAGCTGACCATCAGGCAGCGCGGCTTGAGGCAGTCCAGCGACGTCTCCCAGGTGTCCTTGCCCACCGAGTCGTAGACCACGTCGCACATGGCGCCGTCGGTCAGTTCGCGCACCCGCTCGACGACGTTCTCGCGGCTGTAGTCGATCACTTCCCAGGCGCCGTTGCGGCGCGCCAACTCGGCTTTCTCCGGCGAGCTGACGGTGCCGATCAGCTTCACGCCCAGCGCCTTGGCCCACTGGCAGGCAATCGAGCCGACGCCGCCGGCGGCGGCGTGCCACAGGATGGTCTCGCCGCCCTTTAGCGGGTAGGTCTGACGCAGCAGGTACTGGGTCGTCAGCCCCTTGAGCATGCAGGCGGCTGCGGTCTCGAAGCTCACCGTATCGGGCAGCGATACGAGCTTGTCGGCGGGCAGGTTGTGGAAGTGCGCGTAGGCGCCCTGCGGCCCCTGGGCGTAGGCCACTCGATCCCCTTCGCGCAGATGCGTGACGCCCTCGCCCACCGCATCGACCACGCCGGCGCCCTCGCTGCCCAGACCGGAAGGCAGCGAGGGTACGGGATACAGGCCGGTACGCACGTAAATATCGATGAAGTTCAAGCCGATGGCTTCGTTCTTCACGCGCACTTCGCCGGGGGCGGGCTCCGCCGGGCTGGCATCGACGAACTCGAGGACCTCGGGACCGCCGGTACGCGAAATCTGAATACGCTTGGACATGATAAAACCCCCTTGAATGAAAGGCTTGCAGGAGATGACCAGTCAACCGCTCCTCGGCGGCCGGGTCAAGGAGCCGTCGTCACAGCGTTTCGGGAAAGCGCGCCAGTCCGTCGACAAAGCGCTGCTTGTAATCATCGAACAGCTTGCGGTCGTGCTTGAAGCTCTGGGCAACGGCGGCGTCATCGACGCTCAGCGCCGGCAGCAGGTCGTCAAGTCCCGTTGCCGGGTGCCTGGCGCTCAGGCCGATGCGCGCCCCCTGTGGGTCCCGAAACCAGCGGGTGATACCGGCGCGACGCAGGCGTTCCTGATCGAGCTGGTCGGCGGCCTCGACGCGCAGCGGCGCGTGCGCGGCCAGCTCCTCTATGAGCCGCATGCCCGGAGCAGCGCCGGCCTTGGCGTCAAGATCGGCCATCAGCGCGGGCGTCATGCCGCGGCCGGCCTCGTCGAGCACCAGCAGTGCCAACGTCACCGGTCGGGAGTTCCTGTCGACCAGCGCCAGCACACGGGCGGCCTGCTGCTCGAACAGCACGCCCAGTACGCCGGCGAAGCGCAGCAGCGGAGTCAAGCCTGCGCTGTCTCCGTAGACCTCGGCACACAGCCGCGCCAGACAGGCTTCGCGCAGGCTCGGCTCCTTGACCTGAATGACTCGCATCGCCTGGTTCTCCTGAACGTTTGCTGAAAGCGCCTGAGCGCAGAAAAAACACCGCAGTGCCTAGCACAGTCGACGCGCTGTCTTAATCTTCAACGGGCATCTTAATCCGATAGGTAGTACTCCACCGTGGACACCACGCGAACCTGCTTGATCTGGGGGTTGTTGGTATCGCGCGGCGAGATGCTGAACTGCCCTTGGGAGGCGCGGCGGATCTTGCCCAGCTGGCTGTCGGAATCTGCGGCGAACTTCTCGGCCACTTCGCGCGCCTTGCGGGTCGCCTCCTCGACCATCTCCGGCTTGACGTCATTGAGCCGAGTGAACAGATATTCCACCTGCGCCTCGTAGCTGCCGCCGGTAAAGACGATGCCCTGCTTGCCCAGCGTTGAAAGCGACGGCATCAGCCCGCGCACCTTGTCAACCTCGGCGGAATAGACCGTGACCGTCTGCACCGCCGTATAGCGAAACTGACCCTCTTCACGGCTGGCATAGGGCTGGGCTAAACGGTCGGTGATCGCCGGCGCGGTAATGCTGATGTCGGCCCCTGCCACGCCCTGCTCCTCGAGGAAGGCGCGGATTCTGGCCGTGCTCTGGTCGATGGCGGCGTAGAGTCGCTCCAGATCGTTGCCGGCCTCGGTGAACTGGATCGGCCAGATCACGATATCGGCGGGGTATTCGCGCTCCGACAGTCCTTTCACCGTCACGGCGCGGTCCATCTGTTTATAGTCGAGCGCCGCGCCGCTCAGCTGATAACCAAGGCCAATCAGCCCCAGCAGCAGGCAGCCGCCGATGATCGCGGCGCTGATCGTTCCCGTTCGCTGCATGGCAAGCTCCTCATAAAATAAGCGGGCTGCTGCTACCAAATCAGGTAAAGAAAAATTAAAGCTACGGTGCTCCTGCCCGATGCCACC
>DATHXP010000180.1:0-17257 GCA_035459605.1 Halomonas sp.
TGGCGCTTCACCAGGCCGGAGCCCGGCACCACCATGGCAAGGGCGATGGAGTCGGCAACTTTCTTGCCGCGGGCTACCGCGGCCGCCTCGCGCAGATCCTCGATGCGCGAGTTGGTGCACGAGCCGATAAACACCTTGTCCAGGCGAATGTCGGTGATCTTCTGCTTCGGCTTGAGCCCCATGTATTCCAACGCGCGGGTATAGCCGCGCTGCACGGTCTCGTCGGCCTGGGCCGCCGGGTCTGGCACTTCGCCGGAGATACCGGAAACCATCTCGGGGCTGGTGCCCCAGCTGACCTGGGGCTCGATCGCGGCGGCGTCCAGGGTCACCACTTTATCAAACACGGCATCGGCGTCGGAGACCAGCTCGCGCCAGTCGGCCACGGCGGCGTCCCACAGCTCGCCGCTCGGCGCATAGGGGCGGTCTCTGAGGTAGTCGATGGTGGTGTCATCCACCGCGATCAGCCCGACCCGGGCGCCGGCCTCAATGGCCATGTTGCACACCGTCATGCGCCCTTCCATGGACAGGTCGCGAATGGTGCTGCCGGCGAACTCGATGGCGTAGCCGGTGCCGCCGGCGGTGCCGATCTTGCCGATGATCGCCAGCACCACGTCCTTGGCGGTCACTCCAACGCCCAGCTTCCCCTCGACGCGCACCTGCATGTTCTTCATCTTCTGGGCCAGCAGGCACTGGGTAGCCAGCACGTGCTCGACCTCGGAGGTGCCGATGCCGTGGGCGATGGCCGCAAAGGCGCCGTGGGTGGCGGTATGCGAGTCGCCGCACACCACGGTCATGCCGGGCAGGGTCGCGCCCTGCTCGGGACCCACCACGTGGACAATGCCCTGGCGCGGGTCGTTGATGCGAAACTCTTCGATGCCGAACTCGTCGCAGTTGTCATCCAGGGTCTGCACCTGGATCAGCGAGATCGGGTCCTTGATGCCGGCGTTGCCCTCGGCGCGCTCTTTCACGGTCGTCGGCACGTTGTGGTCCGGGGTGGCCAGGTTGGCGTCAAGGCGCCACGGCTTGCGCCCGGCCAGGCGCAGACCTGCAAAGGCCTGGGGCGAGGTCACCTCGTGCAGCAGGTGGCGGTCGATATAAATCAGCGCGGTGCCGTCACCGCGATCCTTAACCAGGTGCTGCGACCACAGCTTGTCATAGAGTGTCTGGCCTGACATGTCATCCTCCGGGGCCCGTCTTGCAATCACGCTGGGCAGAGTGCCCTTGGCATAAGACGTCGCTTTTATAGTTCGACGTAAGAATAGGGGTTTAGTTTTACGCGGCCGCAGCATAAAATCAATTCATCTTACTTATGCAATAGATTCCAATACGGAATAGCGCGGCGCATGGATACCCAAAGTCTGCAGGCATTTCTGGCGGTGGCCGACAGCGGCAGCTTCTCACGCGCCGCCGAACAGCTCCACCTGACTCAGCCGGCGGTCAGCAAGCGCATCGCCACCCTGGAAGGACAGCTCGGCAGCCGCCTGTTCGACCGCATCGGTCGGCGCGTCACGCTCACCGAGGCGGGCCGGCTGCTGCTGCCCCGGGCGCGCAAGATCCTGGTGATGATGGATGACAGCCGCCGCGCCATCGGCAATCTGGAAGGCAGCATCGCGGGCAGCCTGACCCTGGCCACCAGCCACCACATCGGCCTGCACCGCCTGCCGGGGCTGCTGCGCCACTACGTTCGCGCCCATCCCGAGGTGCGCCTCGACCTGCACTTTCTCGACTCCGAGCAGGCCTATCAGGGCGTGCTGGACGGCCAGCTGGAAATTGCCGCCGTGACCTTGGCCCCGCGCCCCGACCCGCAGCTGAGGGTCGTGCCGGTGTGGATCGATCAGCTGTGCTTTGTGTGCGCGCCGGACCACGCCCTGGCCGGCGCCGGCACGCTGTCATTGGCGCATCTGTGCGAACATGACGCGGTGCTGCCGGGCTCGCTGACCTTTACCCGCACGCTGATCGAAGCGCGCTTCGCCGCTGCCGGCCTGCCGCTGCCCGCGGCAACCTCCACCAACTACCTGGAAACCCTGAAGATGCTGACCGCCACGGGGCTGGGCTGGAGCCTGCTGCCGGAGCGGCTGATCGATGACAGCCTGCACCGACTGGACGTGGATCATCCGCCCGTTCAGCGCCCGCTGGGCTACCTGGTCCATCGCAGCCGAACCCTCTCCAACGCGGCTCGCGCCATGCTCGCGCTGCTGGATGACGCCAGGGAAGAGCATGCCTTGCAGTGGCCAGTCGCAGGAGAAAACAGTTAGCCTGCTTTTATTCTACCCACTTCACCCCGGCAGCTTGTTTCATGACGTCTTCTGATTCTAACCGCGCATCCGCGCATGATGCCTCGCCCGGCGCGCCAGCCGGCGCGCCTCGCTCGGCATCCGCAGCGCCCCTGATCACGCCGCGGCGAACGCTTGCCGGCGCGTTTATTCTTGCCGGCTTGATACTGCGCATCGCACAGATCGCCGGCCTGGAGCTTGCCGGCGGTGCGGCCGACAGCCGGGCGCTCAACCCCGTTGGCTATGCGCTGTGGCTGGGCGCGCTGCTGCTGTGGCCCGATCTGCCGCGCGGGTCGCGCCGACAGGCCGGCGCCCTGGCGGGCGTCGGTATCGTTCTTCTCGTGACTGCCTGGCTGGTGTTTGACGCCCGAATACACTGGCTCAATCTGCCCAACGGCAACGCCAATGTCGTGGCCATGCTGGTGGGCGTCAGCTTTATCGGCCTGATTGGCGGGCTGCGCACCCAGCCCCGCTCGCCGGGCCGGGCGGTCACCGGCCGGCGCGGGCTGCTGGGAACCTTGCTCGGGGTTCACCTGCTGGGCTCGATCCTCAACCTGTCGACGCTGTTCATGATCGGCGATCGCCTGGCGCGGCGCGGCCCGCTGACCGCGCCCCAGCTGCTGGCCCTCAACAGAGGGTTCTGCAGCGCCGCCCTGTGGTCGCCGTTTTTCGCCGCCATGGCCGTGGTCATGGGGCTTGCCCCGCAGCTAAGCTACATCCAGGTGCTGGGCCACGGCCTGGCGCTGGCGCTGTGTGCGGGGCTGCTGACGATGATCGAGATACCGCGCCGCTTCGATCTCAGCGACACCCCGGGCTTTTCGATGTCGCCGCGCAGCCTGCTGATGCCGGTGGTCATGGCGGGCCTGGTGATGTTCTTTCACTACCGGCTGACCCCGTCGCTGCCGATCCTGGCCATCATCACCTTCCTGCTGCCGGGCATCGCCGTGCTGCTCAACCTGGCGAAGGGCCTCGACTGGACGGCATCACGCCTGCGCCGACACACGCAGGAGCGTCTGCCGGCCATGCGCGGCGAGGTCTCGCTCTTTCTTTGCGCGGGCCTGCTCACTCAGGGGCTTACCGCGCTCGCCAACGCCGCCACCGATGGGGGCTGGCGCCTGTTTGCCGACTTCGGCCCCGCCGAGGCCAGCATGAGCTTTGCTGCTATCGTTGCAAGTTCGCTGGTCGGGCTGCACCCAATCATTGGCATCTCGGTGCTGGCCTCGGTCATCGGTCTTGCCAGCGCAAGCCAGCAGACGCTGTTCGCCCTAGCGTGCCTGGCGGCCTGGGGTGTCGGCACCAGCGTCGGCCCGATATCTGGCACCAATCTTTCCCTGCAGGGCCGCTACGGCGCCAGCGGCGGGCTCATCATGCGCAACAACCTGGGCTACGCCGCCGTGATGAGCGTGCTGGTGATCATCTCGCTGTGGCTGCCGGGCTAGGCGCTCAGGCTTTGGGCGCCTTGGGCGCGCGCACGAAGTAACGGTTGCCGCACTGGTGGCAGGGTTCGATGCGGGTCAGGCTGTCCAGCGTGACCAGCGCGTCGCAGTGGGTGCAGCTCATGCGCCCCGGCACGGCCATTTCACCGGCCACGTAGTCGGCCCGATACGCCTCCAGATCGTCCTCGAGGCGCTCGCGCTGGATCTGGCTGCGGTCGGCAATCGACAGCAGCGCTTCGCCTATCTGGCGTGAAAGCACCGAAAGATCAATGCCAAGCCAGCTGGCGATGCTTTCACCGCCGGCCGCCAGATAGCTGCGCATCTCGCGCAGGTCGCGCTCTACCCAGGCGCGCAGCAGGGCCAGCTCGTCGCGGGTAAACTCCTGCACATCGCTTTCAAATTCAACGGCTTCGTCAAGCTCCTGCTGAAGCCGCTCGAAGCTCAGCTCGCCGGCGCCCTCCTTGATGCGATCGAGAATCCGCGCGTAGGCATCGCCCAGCCGCTGGTCGTGCTCGGGGGGTCGCTGTTCGTTGCTCATGCGTCTGCTCTCCTGGCTGACTGGACCGCCGCTTTCCCGTAGCCGGCAGGCGCCGTGCTGGGGTATGCTTAGGGCCAAATATTTCCTGTATTTAAACGACATGCCAGCGGCGAAGCAATGACTTCCTTGAGCTCTCGAGGGCGATCTGCGTCGTTCATGGCCGCTGACATGCCGGCGCGCAAGCGCCGCGCTCAACTGGCAAGGTACCCGAAGACAGCGATGGACGCACAATATCAGCCCCGTGAAATCGAACGCGACGCCCAGCAGTTCTGGGAAAAAAACCAATGCTTCAAGGCGGTGGAAGACGCCAGTCGCGAGAAGTTCTACTGTCTATCGATGTTTCCCTACCCCAGCGGCAAGCTGCATATGGGGCATGTGCGCAACTACACCATTGGCGACGTGATCAGCCGCTATCAGCGCATGCTGGGCAAGAACGTCCTGCAGCCCATGGGCTGGGACGCCTTCGGCATGCCTGCAGAGAATGCCGCGATCCAGAACCGGGTGCCGCCGGCCCAGTGGACGCGGCAGAACATCGCCTACATGCGCGACCAGCTCAAGGCGCTGGGTTTTGCCTACGACTGGAGCCGCGAGTTCGCCACCTGCGACGTCGACTACTACCGCTGGGAGCAGTGGTTTTTCACCCGGCTGGTGGAAAAGGGCCTGGTCTACAAGAAGATGTCCACGGTCAACTGGGACCCGGTGGACCAGACGGTCCTGGCCAACGAGCAGGTCATCGACGGCTGCGGCTGGCGCTCCGGGGCGCCGGTGGTGCGCAAGGAGATCCCGCTGTGGTTCCTCAAGATCACCGACTACGCCGAGGAGCTGCTCGCCGACCTGGACAAGGTCGACTGGCCCGAGCAGGTCAAGACCATGCAGCGCAACTGGATCGGCAAGTCCCGGGGCGTGGAGCTGGCCTTCGAGGTTGACGGCCAGGAGCCGCTGCGCGTCTATACCACCCGCCCCGACACCCTGATGGGCGTCACCTACATGGCCGTGGCCGCCGCTCATCCGCTGGCGAAGGCCGCTGCCGAAAGCAACCCCGAGCTTGCCGCCTTCAACGAAGAGTGTATTCGCGGGGGCACCTCCGAGGCTGAGCTGGCGCGCATGGAAAAGAAAGGCATGCCGACGGGGCTGGAGGCGGTGCATCCGCTGAGCGGCCGCCGCCTGCCGATCTTTGTCGCCAACTTCGTGCTGATGGAATATGGCACCGGCGCCGTCATGGCAGTGCCCGCCCACGACCAGCGTGACTGGGAGTTCGCCACCCAGTATGAGCTGCCCATCGAGGCAGTGATTGCCGACGAGAACGGCCAGGCGCCGGACCTCTCCGTCGGCGCCCATGAAGAGCACGGCGCGCTGATCAACTCCGGCGAATTTAACGGGCTCGACTTCCAGGCGGCCTTCGACGCCATCGCCGCGCGCCTGGTCGAGCAGGGCCACGGCGAGGTCAAGACCAACTTCCGCCTGCGCGACTGGGGCGTGGCCCGCCAGCGCTACTGGGGCGCCCCCATCCCGATAAAATACGGCCCCGAAGGGCAAACCGTACCGCTAAGCGACGACGAGCTGCCGGTGGCGCTGCCCATGGAAGTCACCGTCGACGCCACCGGCTCGCCGCTGAAGCGGATGCCCGAGTTCTCCGACCTGGGCGACGGCTGGGTCCGCGAGACCGACACCTTCGACACCTTCATGGAGTCCTCCTGGTACTACGCGCGCTTCTGCAGCGCCGACAACATGGAGGCCATGCTCGACGAGCGCGCCAACTACTGGCTGCCGGTCGACCTGTATATTGGCGGCATCGAGCACGCCATTCTGCACCTGCTCTACGCGCGCTTCTTCCACAAGCTGATGCGCGACTTCGGCATGGTGGACTCCGACGAGCCTTTTCAGCGCCTGCTGACCCAGGGCATGGTGATCGCTGAAACCTACTTTCGCCCCCGGGCCAACGGCGGCCGGGAGTGGTTCAACCCCGCCGACGTCGAGGTCACCCGCGACGACAAGGGCCGCCCGCTGCGCGCCGTGCTGAAAAGCGACGGCCAGCCGGTGGAAATGGGCGGCATCGAGAAGATGGCCAAGTCCAAGAACAACGGCGTCGACCCGCAGTCGATGATCGACCGTTTCGGCGCCGACACCGTGCGTCTGTTCATGATGTTTGCCGCCCCGCCCGAGCAGTCGCTGGAGTGGTCCGATGCCGGCGTGGAGGGCGCGCATCGCTTCGTCAAGCGGATGTGGAAGCTGATCAACGACCACCTGGCTCTTGCGCCGGGCTATCTTGACACCGCCGGCCTCGCCACGGAGCGCCTTGACCCGGCCCAGCGCGAGCTGCGCCGCAAGACCCACGAGACCATCAAGAAGGCCAGCGACGACATCGGCCGGCGCACCACCTTCAACACGGCCATTGCCGCCGTCATGGAGCTGACCAACGCCTGCGGCCGCTTTGACGACACCAGCCCCGAAGGGCTCCTGGTGGCGCGTGAAGCCGTGGAGACCTGCGTGCTGCTGCTGGCGCCGATCATTCCCCACGCCTGCCATGCGCTGTGGCAGTCGCTGGGTCACGCAGACCCGGTCATCGACGCGCCCTGGCCAAGCCCCGATGAGAGCGCTCTGACGCGCGACAGCATCGAGCTTGTTGTGCAGGTCAATGGCAAGCTGCGGGCGCGCGTGGAAGTCGGCGCCGATGCCGAGCGCGATGCCATAGAGGCGGCCGCGCTGGCGTCCGACAACGTCCAGCGCCACATCGAGGGCAAGGCCGTGCGCAAAGTCATCGTGGTGCCCGGCAGGCTCGTCAATATCGTCGCTAGCTGAATGCGGGAGGCCCGAATGCAACGCCGCACCCTGTGCAAGTACGCCCTGACCCTGGGCGGCGCCCTGCTGCTGAGCGGCTGCGGCTTCAGGCTGCGCGGCCTGGACGCGCCGCTGACGGAGCTTACCGAGATCAGCGTCGCCGGTCCAACCAGCGCGCTGCGCGAGCAGCTGATTGCACGCCTGGAAAGCGCCGGCACCGCGGTCAACGACACGGCTCCATGGGTGCTCACCCTGGGCCAGGAAAACATTGAGGAGCGCAACCTCGGCCTGCTGCAGGCGGGCAGCCAGCAGCATGAGATGACGCTCAGCGTCAGTATTGCGCTGCAGCGCCGAGCAGACGGCGCCTACCGCCTGCCCGGCGAAGTGCTGACGGTCCAGGAGCGCTTCACGGCCAGCGATGACAATCTGCTGGCCGCCGATGACTATCGTGACAACATTCGCGACCGGCTGCGCGACGAGGCCTCACGGCAGATCATTCAGCGCCTGCGCATTCTTGCCGAGCGCCAGGACTAGCCATGAGGATCTATCCCGACAAGCTTGAAGCTGCCCTGGCCAAGCGGCTGCCCGCCGTGGTGATCGTGGCTGGCGACGAGCCGCTTCAGCACCGCGACGCCTGCGATGCGGTGCGCAAAGCCGCTCGCCAGGCCGGCATCGAGGAGCGTCAGGTGCTGGACGTGGAAGCGAATTTCGCCTGGGGCCGACTCAGCGAGGCCGCCTCCAACCTATCGCTGTTTGCCTCCCGCAAGCTGATCGAGGTGCGCCTGGGCAGCGCCAAGCCCGGGCAGGAGGGCGGCAAGGTGCTGCGCGACTATGCCAACAACCATGCCAACACCCGTTCCAGCAGCGCTGCCGACGACGATAATCTGCTGCTGATCAGCAGCGCCAAGCTCGACTACAGGGAACAGAAAAGCGCCTGGTTCAAGGCGCTTGATGCGGTGGGACTGTTCGTGCCGGTATGGCCGGTCGACGCGGCCTATCTGCCGCGCTGGCTGCTCGATCGGGCCAGACAGCACGGCCTGAGCATGGACGCCGACGCGGCGCAGCTGCTTGGCGAACGCACCGAGGGCAATTTGCTGGCCGCCGACCAGGAGCTGCAGAAGCTCGCTTTGACGCTGCCGGCCGGCACCAGAGTCAAGCTGCAGCAGGTGGCCGGCGACGTGGAGGACAGCACGCGCTTCGATGTCTTCACCCTGATGGATGCCTGCCTGCAGGGGGAGAGAGTGCGGGTATCTCGCATCGTGGGCGGCCTGCGCGATGAAGGCGTGGAAGCCCCCATCGTGCTGTGGGCGCTGACCCGGGAGCTGCGTCAGCTGCTGTCACTGCATCAGCATCTGGAGCAGGGACAAAGCCTGGACCACGCCTGCAAGGCGCAAAAGCCGCCGATCTTCGAGCGGCGTCGCCCCGTCTACCAGCAGGCCATCAAGCGCCTGCCGCGTCAGCGTCTGTACAAGCTGCTGCTGTTTGCCCAGCGCCTGGACCTTGCCATCAAGGGCGCCGGCCCGCTGCTGCCCCTGTGGGATGGATTACACGACCTGGCGCTGACCCTGGCCGGCGGGCGCGGGCCCCTGGCTGAGCTGGCATCCTCCTACCGCGCCATGCCGTCGGGTGTCGCAGCCCAACGGCAGTAAAATTCTGAGGTTACCAAACAGCGCGTAAAGCATCGCCCACTCGGGCGATGATACAAGCACGCACCGCCTCGCGGTGCTTGTGTTGATAGTGTTGGCGACAGCTGATATTTTTCCAGTATGAAAAAGCGCGCCTATAAAGAGCGGTTCTATCCCACCCCCGAGCAGGCTGATCTATTGGCCCAGTCGTTCGGGTGCGCGCGTTTTGTCTGGAACAATACGCTGGCCTATCGCACCGAAGCGTATCAGCAGCGCGGGGAAACTGTCTCCCACTCGACAGCGGAAAAGCGGCTGGTGGCACTCAAGGCCGACTATCCCTGGCTGAAAGATGTCTCCAGCGTCATCCTGCAACAAGCCCTGCGTGACCAGAAAGCCGCGTTCGACAACTTCTTCAACCCCAAACTCAACGCACGCTATCCGCGCTTCAAGCGCAAGGATCGCCGACAGTCGATCCGGCTGACCCGAGCTGCCTTTCGCTATCGGGATGGCGAGATCACTATCGCCAAGGCAAAGGAACCGCTGCCGATCCGCTGGAGCCGTGCGCTGCCCGGGGCGCCTTCAAGTATCACTCTCTCGCGGGACCGCGCCGGTCGCTACTTCATCAGCTGCCTGTGCGAGTTCACGCCAGAGCCGCTGCCGATCACGCCGAAGACCGTGGGTATCGACCTGGGCCTGACCGATCTGTTTATCACCAGCGATGGCCACAAATCCGCTAACCCGCGCCACCTCAAGCACTATGCTGCCAAGCTGGCCTATCACCAGCGCCGTCTGGCCAGGAAACAGAAGGGCTCGAAAAACCGCGCCAAAGCGCAACACAAGGTGGCACGGCTGCATGCCAAGATCGCGGACTGCCGCCGCGATGCCCTCCACAAGGCGACCCGCACGCTCGTCAACGACAACCAAGTGCTGTGTGTCGAGTCGCTGAACATTGCCGGTATGGTCAAGAACCGCCCCCTGGCCAAGGCCATCAGTGATGCCGGCTGGGGCGAGTTTGTCCGCCAGCTCAGCTACAAGGCGGAGTGGGCCGGGCGGCAGCTGGTGAAAGTGAGTCAGTGGCTGCCCAGTAGCAAGGTATGCCATGGCTGCGGGCACCGGGTCGAGAAGCTGCCGCTGTCACAGCGTCGCTGGCACTGCGCAGGCTGCGGAGACGCCATCGACCGCGATATCAATGCGGCCAATAATATCCGAACCGCCGGGCTGGCGGGGTTAGCCTGTGGAGCGACTGGAGCGGGGACGGCGGGCTAGCCGCCGTCTAGTGAAGGCGTGTCGAAGCAGGAAGGTTCTAAGGGCGACCTTAGAACCCTCGCCCGGTAGAGGCTGTCGCAGAAGCCCTGACACGGGAGAGTTTCTCTTCGTATCATGGGGCTTTCAAAGGTAAGAAAATGGCTTTTTTACCCTTTCGCGACAGCCTCGGTAGGGCGGGGAGCGTCAGATCCCTTATACTCAGGTGCCTACTACCAAAGCGCAGTTTTTTTATCGTACGCTGGCAGATGCCAACCACTCGATGACAAGGAGTATTTCACCCATGCAACGTCTCGCTCGTTTTCTCAGCCCGCTGCTGATTGCGTCGCTTATTCTCGGCTCGATTCCCGCCGCCTTTGCCAGCAGCGTACCGCTGGTGGGTACGGCGGATGCCTTGCAGGCCGCAAGCGCCAGCCAGCATCGCGATCAGATTCGCCAGGTGCTGGCCAGGGACGATGTCCAGCGCCAGCTGCTGGCCCAAGGGGTCTCGCCCGCCGAGGTCAACGCTCGGGTGGCCGCGCTGAGCGACGCGGAGGCGCGCCAGATGGCCGAGCAGCTCGACAATCTGCCGGCCGGCGCCAGCAGCGCGCTGGGCGTTCTGTTCGCGGTCTTCATAATTCTCCTGATAACCGACATCCTGGGCCTCACCGACGTCTTCCCCTTCACCCGCTGAGCCAGCAGTCAGCCATGCCACTTGAATCTCGCGGCCGGCCAAACGGCCGGCCCCTCAGCAAAAACGCCCGCTTGGCGGGCGTTTTCCTGCGCCTGGGGCTGACCCTGCTGGCCCTTGTGCTGCTCGGCGGCTGCGCCTCGGGGCCCGTTCTAGAACCACAGCGCCTGGCCAGCCTCTCGACCCGGCAGCAGCAGCTGACCGAGGTTCCCTTCTACGCGCAGCGCGACTACCAGTGCGGCCCGGCCACCCTGGCCATGATGCTGGAAGCCAGCGGCCAGCCCGCCTCGGTAGATGCGCTCATCCCGCAGGTATTCCTACCCGACAGAGAGGGCAGCGTACAGCCCGAAATGCTCTCCACGGTGCGCCGCCACGGCCGGATTCCGTTCGTGATTCCCGGCGACTTCCACGCCCTTCTCGCGGAGCTGGACGCCGGCCATCCGGTGGCGGTAATGCAGAACCTGGCGCTTCCGGCCTTCCCCATGTGGCACTACGCGGTGGCCATCGGCTATGACCTGCCCGCTCGCCAGCTGACTCTGCACAGCGGCACTCGCCGCGCCCAGCAGACGGCATTTGAGCGCTTCGATGCCACCTGGGCGCGCGCCGATCGCTGGGCCTTTGTGGCGCTGCCGCCGGGCCAGCTTCCGGCAAGCCTGGCGGCGGATGGTCTGCTCCAGCCGATCAGCGACTTCGAGCGAACCGCCGGCAGCCGCCAGGCGCTACCGGCCTGGCAGGCAGCCGTTGAGCGCTATCCAGACCATGCCATGCTCAGATTCGCGCTTGGCAACGCGTTTTACGCAAGCGATGATAGGTCAAACGCCACCCAGGCGTTTCGCGAAGCCGTGGCGCGCGACCCCGGACTCGCCGAAGCCTGGCTGAATCTCGGCCTGCTGCTGGCCGAACGCGCGCCGGACGAGGCGCAGGAGGCGCTGGAGAAGGCCGCCAGCGTGGACGGCCCCTGGCGGCAGCAGGCTCGCCAGGCCATTAAGATGCTGGAAATCAGGGCGCTGGACATCGAGACGCGCTAGACAGGAAAAACCGCCATGAGCCACACCATGAACTACGACATTCAGCTCAAGCGTATCTATCACGATATCGACCCCGACGACGGTGCGCGCGTCCTGGTTGACCGCCTCTGGCCGCGCGGCAAGCATCGCGAGCTTCTGGCGCTGACCGACTGGTACCGTGCCGCCTCGCCGTCGACCCTGCTCAGGCGTCAATATTACAACGGCGAGATCAGCGCAGCGGTGTTCGCCACCCGCTACCGCGGCGAGCTGCGCGACGACCCCGACTGCCTGTTCCCGCTGATGCGCCATGCCCGCCAGGGACGCTTGACGCTGCTTTCGGCGGCGCGCGATCTCTCCATGTCGCACCTGCCCCTGCTCAAGGAAGCCCTGCTCAGCGCCCTGGAGGAGGAGGATAGAGCGGACCGTGAGCCGCCCAGCTCGCCGCCCTGCTACGCCCATCTGTTCCCCGACCCGGGCACTCAATGAGCCCCGAGCCGGCGAAGCGGTAGTAACGGGAGCAGCTTACGGCTTGCGTTCGCCTGTCGCTGCAGTCGTTTAAATCACCAGCCGTCGCCTGTTCAACCCATTTTGCGCCGCCACCCGGTAGGCCTCGGCCATTGTCGGGTAGTTGAAGGTGCTGTTGACGAAGTAGTCCAGCGTGTTGGCCGCCCCTTCCTGCTGCATAATGGCCTGGCCGATATGCACGATCTCGGAGGCCTGGTCGCCGAAGCAGTGAATGCCATAGATCTCCAGGGTGTTCTGGTCGAACAGGATCTTGAGCATGCCCACGGTATCGCCGGTGATCTGAGCCCTGGCGGTGTCCTTGAAGAAAGCCTGGGCGACTTCGTAGGGCACCTTGGCATCGGTCAGCTCGCGCTCGTTACGCCCGAACGAGCTGATCTCGGGAATGGTATAGATCCCGGTCGGCACCTCGCTCACATAGCGGAAAGGGCGCCCTAGCATGGCATCGCAGGCGTTGACGCCCTGGTCATAGGCGGCGCTGGCCAGGCTCGGCCAGCCGATCACATCCCCGGCGGCATGGATATGCTCGATTGCCGTGCGATAGCGATCATCGACCTGCAGCTGGCCGCGCTCGTTGGCCTCCAGACCAATCTGCTCAAGCCCCAGCTGGTCGGTATTGCCGGTTCGGCCGTTGGCCCACAGCAGGGCATCCGCGCGCAGGCGCTTGCCGGACTTGAGGTGCACGGCCACTCCGCCCTCATCGCCCTCTACCCGCTCATGCTCCTCGCTGTGGCGAATCAGCACGCCGTGCTTGCGCAGATGGTAGGAGAGCGCATCGCTGATCTCGTCGTCAAGAAAAGAGAGCAGCCGCTGGCGGTTGTTGATCAGGTCAACCTTGACGCCGAGTCCGGAAAAGATCGAGGCATACTCGCAGCCGACGACCCCGGCGCCGAAGATGATCATGGTGCGGGGCGTATGGTCCAGGCTCAGAATCGTATCCGAGCAGTAGATGCGCGGATGGCGAAAATCGATGTCCGCCGGCCGATAGGGCCGCGAGCCGGTGGCGATCAAGACCTGCTTTGCCGTCAGCTCCTTGCTGCTCTCGCCCCCGCCGTGCACGACCAGGGTATGCTCGTCCTTGAAGCGTGCGACTCCCCTGAACAGATCAATGCGGTTGCGCACATAGAAGTTGGTGCGCATTGCCACCTGGTGCTCGATGGTCGACTGCGTTCGCTCCATCATCCTGGGAAAGGAAAACCAGCGCGGCTCGCCGATATCGCGAAACATGCTGTTGGCGTTGAAGGAGAGGATCTGCTTGACCTGGTGACGCAGCGCCTTGGAAGGAATGGTGCCCCGGTGAGTGCAGTTGCCGCCGACCAGCGGCTGCTTTTCCACCACCGCCACTCGCTTTCCGTGTTTGGCGGCGTTGATGGCCGCGCTCTCGCCAGCGGGGCCGGTGCCGATGACCACTACATCATAGGTATGAACTGCCATGGGGCCACAACGCTCCTTGCTGACTCAGTATTTCTTTTGCTTAGCGACGCGTCGCGTCATAGCCAAGATCCAGGCCGCGATTCTCGTCGCTGCGACGACGGGCGCTGCCGCGCTTGCGATTCTCTTCTTCGCAGATCTCGTCCCTGCCGCCGCAGACCTCGCAGCCCTCCTTGAGACCAAGCCGGTTGAGGCCACCACAGCTGCCGGCAATAGGGCGCCGCCCCATGATGACGCCCACCGCCATGGCGGCCATGATGACCAGCATAAAGGCCAATACAATGAAGAATGTGCTCATGATGTCTTCCTCTTTTATCTGTCCGTCTCATTGACTGTGACAGCGAACCAGGCGCTATGGTCAACTGATAAAGCAAGCTGACTAAGCATTATACTCGCCATCCGCCTGCCATGCTGCTAGGAGCGCCGGGTCTCAAAATCAACTGCAATAGCCCCGCTTTAGCCGCGCGCGCCCTCCATACAAACCAGCGAGGGCCGGCCAGACGGCCGGCCCTCGCTGTGATACAGGCGACAGTCGCCATCATCAGCCGCCGAAGTCGTCAAGCATGATGTTTTCCGGCTCGACGCCCAGATCCACCAGCATCTTGATCACCGAAGCGTTCATCATCGGCGGCCCGCACATGTAGTACTCGCAGTCCTCGGGGGCCGGGTGGTCCTTGAGGTAGTTTTCGTACAGGACGTTATGGATGAAGCCGGTCGGGCCTTCCCAGTTGTCCTCGGGCTGCGGGTCCGACAGGGCCAGATGCCACTCGAAGTTGTCGTGCTCTTCGGCCAGCTGGTCGTACTCCTCGTTGTAGAAGGTTTCGCGCCAGGAGCGCGCGCCGTACCAGAACGAGATCTTGCGCTTGCTGTCCAGGCGCTTGAGCTGGTCGAAGATATGGCTGCGCATCGGCGCCATGCCCGCACCGCCGCCGATAAATACCATCTCGGCATCGGTATCCTTGGCAAAGAACTCGCCAAAGGGTCCCATCACGGTGATCTTGTCACCCGGCTTCAGGCTGAAGACATAGGTCGACATCAGGCCGGGCGGATGGTTGGTGTTGGGCGGCGGCGTGGCAATCCGGATGTTAAACTTGAGCATCCCCTTTTCTTCGGGGTAGTTGGCCATGGAGTAGGCGCGCATGACCTCCTCATTGGTCTTGTGCGAGATATCGAACAGACCAAACTTCTCCCAGTCGCCGCGAAATTTCTCTTCGATATCGAAGTCCGAGAACTTGATATCGTACGGCGGTGCCAGCAGCTGCACGTAGCCGCCGGCGCGGAAGTCGACCTCCTCCCCTTCCGGCAGGCGCAGGTTGAGCTCCTTGATGAAGGTGGCCACGTTGGGATTGGAGATGACCTCGCACTCCCACTTCTTGACCCCGAAGACCGACTCCGGCACCTCGATCTTCATATCCTGCTTGACCGGCACCTGGCAGGAGAGCCGCCAGCCGTCCTTGCGTTCGCGCAGGGTAAAGTGCGACTCCTCGGTAGGCAGGATCGCTCCTCCGCCCTCCTCCACGCGGCACTTACACTCCGCGCAGGTGCCACCGCCGCCGCAGGCAGACGGCAGGAAGATGCCGTTGGCGGCCAGCGTGCCCAGCAGCTTGCCACCGGCCTGGGTGGTCACCGCGTTTTCCGGGTCGTCGTTGATCTCGATGGTCACCGCCCCCGTACTGACGAGCTTGCTGCGCGCCGCCAGTATCACCACCGTCAGCCCGATGATGATCACGGTGAACATGATCACACCGAGCAAGATGACTGTTGTTTCAACCATGTCGGTTTCCTATTGCTTGCGTTACCTGGCCACCGGCGGCGCCTGGCACCGCCGACAGAACTCAACCCGTCTCAGAGCTGGATCCCGGAGAAGGACATGAAGCCCAGCGACATCAGGCCTACGGTGATGAAGGTGATACCCAGGCCCTGCAGAGAGGCGGGCACGTCGCTGTACTTGAGCTTCTCGCGAAGACCGGCCAGCGCCGTGATGGCCAGCGCCCAGCCCACCCCGGCGCCGAGGCCGTAGACCACCGATTCACCGAAGTTGTAGCTGCGCTCGACCATGAACAGCACGCCACCGAGGATGGCGCAGTTCACCGTGATCAGCGGCAGGAACACGCCCAGCGCGTTGTAGAGCGCGGGCACGTACTTGTCGAGGAACATCTCCAGGATCTGCACGATGGCGGCGATGACGCCGATATAGCTCAGCAGGCCCAGAAACGACAGGTCGATGTCCTCGGTACCGCTGATGCCGGTCCAGGTCAGCGCGCCTTCCTTGAGCAGGAAGGTATAGACCAGATTGTTGATCGGTACGGTGATGGTCAGCACCACGATGACCGCGATACCCAGACCAAATGCCGACGACACCTTCTTGGACACCGCCATGAAGGTGCACATGCCCAGGAAGAACGCCAGGGCCATGTTTTCGACAAAAACCGCGGCGACGAACAGGCTCAGATAGTGTTCCATGTTACACCGCCTCCTTCGGCTGGGTGTTTTCCTTCATCACGAACTCGCTCTCCTCGATCTGCTCCGGGTCAAACGCGCGCAGCACCCAGATGATCAGACCGATGATGAAGAACGCCGAGGGCGGCAGCAGCAGCAGGCCGTTGGGCACGTACCAGCCGCCGTTCTGCACGGTTTCAAGCACGGTAAAGCCGAACACGCTGCCGGAGCCGAACAGCTCGCGAATGAAGCCGACCGTCATCAGGATGAAGCCATAGCCCAGGCCGTTGCCGATGCCGTCCAGGAAGGACAGGCCCGGACTGTTGGTCATGGCGAAGCCTTCGGCGCGGCCCATCACGATGCAGTTGGTGATGATCAGGCCGACGAAGACCGACAGCTGCTTGGACATCTCATAGGCATAGGCCTTGAGGATCTGATCGACCACGATGACCAGCGAGGCAATGATGGTCATCTGCACGATGATTCGGATCGCCGAGGGAATATGGTTGCGGATCAGCGAAATAAACAGGTTCGAGAACGCCGTGACGAAAATGACCGCTATCGTCATGACCAGCGACACGCTCATGCTGCTGGTGACCGCCAAGGCGGAGCAGATACCCAGAATCTGCAGCGCAATGGGGTTGTTCTTGAAGATCGGCGTCGTCAGGACGCCCTTGGGAGTCGGTTCTGACATCATCAGGCTCCTTCAGTCGGGTTACTGTCGGTAGAAGCGTCCTGCAGACCTGCCTGGTCGACGCCGCTGCGGAAGCGCGCGAGATACTCGCCGAAACCTTGCGGGCCCAGCCAGAAACGCACCAGATCGGTGACGCCGTTGCTGGTCAACGAGGCGCCGGACAGCGCGTCGACCTCGTTCTCGCCGCTGGCACCGCCCTTGACCAGGCCAATGGCGGGCTGGAGGCTCTCGGGGTCGGCATAGATTTCCTTGCCGTCCCACTGGGCCTTCCAGCGCGGGTTGTCCACTTCACCGCCCAGGCCCGGCGTTTCCGAGTGGGAGTAGAAGGTAATGCCCTCGATGGTGTTGCCATCGCCCTGGACCGAAAGGTAGCCGCGCATCAAGCCCCACAGCCCCTGGCCACGGATCGGCAGGATCACCTGCTCGGGATGATCGGGATCACCCACCAGATAGACGGTGCTGAACTTCTCCTGACGCGCCAGCCCGGGGCTCTCCTTCTCACCGGACAGGGTGCGCGACTGGGCCGGATCCTTGGCCGCCTCGAAGCTGTCATAGGTCTGCGGATCGAACTGGTCGCTGTA
>DATHXP010000181.1:0-11391 GCA_035459605.1 Halomonas sp.
GATTGTGCATGCCCACCAGCGCGTGGTCGCCCACGCTGGTCAGCTTGGCGGCGTCGCTGCGCGCGACCTCCAGATTGGCCAGATACGCCTCGTCGATATCGCCGGTGATGTAGTGGCCGTCGAACACCGAGCAGTCGAACGCGTCGAGGGCCGGGTTGACCTCGCGGCAGGCGTTCTTGAGATCCTCAAGGTCCTGGTAGACCATGCGATCGGCGCCGATCAGCTCGCCCACCTCGGCTTCGCTGCGGCCATGGGCAATCAGCTCGCTGGCTACCGGCATGTCGATGCCGTAGACGTTGGGGTAGCGCACCGGCGGCGCCGCCGAGGCAAAGTAGACGCTGCTGGCTCCGGCGTCGCGGGCCATTTCGATGATCTGGCGGCAGGTGGTGCCGCGCACCACGGAGTCGTCCACCAGCAGGACATTCTTGTCCTTGAACTCGGCGCCGATGGCGTTGAGCTTCTGGCGCACGGATTTCTTGCGCTGGGTCTGCCCGGGCATGATGAAGGTGCGGCCAATATAGCGATTCTTGATAAAGCCTTCGCGATAGGTCACGCCCAGATGCTGCGCCATTTCCAGCGCCGAGGTGCGCGAGGTATCGGGAATCGGGATCACCACGTCGATATCATGGTCCGGCCACTCGCTCTTGATTCGATCGGCCAGCTTGCGCCCCATCTGCATGCGCGTGCCGTAGACGTAGGCGCCGTCCAGAATCGAGTCGGGGCGGGCCAGGTAGACATGCTCGAAAATGCACGACACCAGCCGGGGCGCATCGGCGCAGCTCTGGGTGTGCAGGTTGCCGTCCATATCGACAAAGATCGCCTCGCCCGGGGCCAGATCGCGGTGCAGCTCGAAGCCGCCGACGTCCAGCGCCACTGACTCCGAGGCAATCATCACCTCCTGGCCGCTGCCCTGATCGCGGGTGCCGAAGACCACCGGCCGAATGCCGTTGGGGTCGCGAAACGCCACCATCCCCACGCCGTTGATGATCGCCACCGCGGCGTAGCCGCCCTTGCAGCGACGGTAGACGCGGCGCACGGCGTCGAAGATATCGCCGGGCTCCAGGCACATCCCCTGCTTGCCCAGCTCGTGGGCGAAGACATTCAGCAGCACCTCGGAGTCGGAGCTGGTGTTGATGTGGCGCATGTCCGAGGAGTAGAGCTCCTGCTTGAGGCGCTCGGAGTTGGTCAGGTTGCCGTTGTGCGCCAGGCAGATCCCGTAGGGCGAGTTGACGTAGAACGGCTGGGACTCGGCCTCGCTGGCCGAGCCGGCGGTGGGGTAGCGCACGTGACCGATGCCCAGATTGCCCTGCAGGCGCGTCATGTGGCGCGTACGGAAGACGTCGCGCACCAGCCCGTTGCTCTTGCGCAGCAGAAAATGCCCTTCGTGCCAGGTCATCATGCCGGCGGCATCCTGCCCGCGGTGCTGAAGCACCGTCAGGGCGTCATAAATCGCCTGATTCACCGCCTGTTTGGCCATCAGGCCCACGATACCGCACATCTATCTTACCTCGCTTGCATGGGGGACGGAGAGGGAAATCGCTGCGCCGCGCTCCGCTTCATGGTGGATTCCCAGGCGCGACCGTGGCTTCCTTATCCGACAACGGCACCCGCTGTTTGAGGTCGTCCAGGGATGACGAGACCTCGGGCAATTTTTCCTTCCACGCCGACGCCTGGGTGACGGCCCATTCGGACAGCGACACCAGCTGGGGGCGCAGCGCCGACTGCCGCCAGGCCTGCAGCTGCTCCAGCGGCGTCAGCCCGATCAGCAGAGTGATCACCACCAGAATAGCACCGCCCTTGAGCAGACCGACAGCCGCGCCTCCCAGGCGATCCACGACCCCCAGCCCGGCCCAGCCCAGCAGGGCACGCAGCAGGCGCATGACGATTGCAAAGCCGATGATGACGACGGCCACTACCAGCACGAAAGCCATCACCAGCCGACCGTCGGGACTCTCCACCAGGCCGGCCAGATGCTCGGCCACGCTTGGCGCCAGCAGCCGCGCCGCAAGTATCGCCACCAGCCAGGCGGCCAGCCCCAGCACCTCGCGCACCAGGCCGCGCATCAGCCCGCTCAGTGCGGTCAGCGTCAGCAGGGCAATAAATAGCCAGTCAAGCCAGGTGAGTACCATGCTATCCATCAGTCCGTACCAGCAACCCCTGCTGATTGAGCTCGGCCTTGAGCTCGGCCATGACGCTCTCGGCGGCTTCGGATGTCGCAAAGGGACCGACGTAGACGCTGGTCAGATTGTTGTCACGCTTTCGCTGATAGGCGGGATAGCCCTTTTCATTGAGGCGTTTTTCAAGCCCGCTGGCGTTATCCGGCTTGCCAAAGCTGCCGACCTGTACCGCCCACTCGCCGCCCGGGACGGGTGCGATCGCGGCGCGGCCGCTGGCCGCGCCGTTCGAGGCCGAGCCGCTGTCGGCTGAGCCATCGCCCGTCGCGACCTGGCGCTGCTCAACTTCTCTCGCGAGACGGGCGATGGGGTCATCCGCCGGCTGCTCTGTGCCCTGTGAGGCATCGGCGGCGGCCTGCTCCTGATTCGCCGCCTCTTCGCCTGGCAGCCCCGGCAGCACCGGCGGCTCGGGCTGGGCCTGGCGCGCCTGATCGGCGCCGCTGGGCCGAGGCGATATCTCCAGACGCGGCGGGGGCGCCGGATCTTCCAGGCTGCGGCGCGGCACGTCAACCGGGCGTTCGACCCTGAGTTCGGGCTGGGGTTGCGAATCCGACGTCTCTGGCTCGCTGATCAGCAGAGGAATGAAGATGATCAGCAGCGCGATGACGATGACAATTCCGCTGACCCGTTCACGCATTCCGTACTTCATGTCGCATCCTCGCAGGGATAGTCATTGCAAGGGCTATCGTCCTCGCTGCCAAGCTCGCCGTTTTGCAGAGCGCCCAGCACCTCGGCCACGGTGAAGAAAGAGCCGCACACCAGCACGCGGTCCTCCGGCGCCAGGCGCGCCGCCAGCCAGCCGGCGCCCTCTAGGGGCGATGCCGCCTGGTGCAGCACGCGCTGCCCGCGAAGCTCAAGCAGCTTGGCCAGCTCGTCGGCTTGCCGAGCCCGCGGGCCGCTCAGGCTGACGGGCAGCCAGGCGTCTATCACCGGCGCCAGCGCATCGATGACGCCTGCGGCGTCCTTGTCAGCGAGCATACCCAGCAGCCCATACAGCCGCCCTCGCGCTGATCGCCCAGCCTGATGGCCTGCCAGGCGCTGCGCCAGATAGCGGGCCGCATGGGGGTTGTGTCCGACATCCAGACACCACCGGCCGCACCACTGCATGCGTCCCGGCAGCCGGACCCGGGCCAGCGCCTGCCGGCAGGCCCCCGCCTCCAGCGCCACCCCGACAAGGCTCAGCGCCTGCAGCGCCGTGGCGGCGTTATCCAGCGGCAGCCCGGGGTCGGGGAGGCCATCCAGCGCCTCGGCCGGGGTCTGACCCCAAAAGCGCCAGGCACCCCCCACCTCTTCTTCACGCGCGAAGGCCTCGCCCAGAGCATATACCACGGCGCCGCGCTCGGCGGCCACCTGACGCACGCTGTCGGGCAGCGAAAGGCTTCCCAGCACCGTCGGTCGCTCCGGGCGCATGATGCCCGCCTTTTCGCGTCCGATGACCTCAAGCTCGTCGCCCAGAAAGGAGGCATGGTCCTGGGCAACGGTGGTGACGACCGCCACGTCGGCGTCGATGACATTGACCGCATCCAGGCGCCCGCCCAGACCGACTTCCAGAATGGCCAGGTCCGGCTGTCTCCGCCGAATGGCGTACAGCGCCCCCAGGGTGGCGGCCTCGAAATAGGTCAGGCTGATCTCGTCACGCTGCAAGGCAGCATCGGCGCTCCGGGCCGCCTCGACGGCCTCGAACCCCTCGATCAGCGCCGTGTCGCTGGCCTCTTCGCCCGACAGCCGCAGCCGTTCGTTGTAGCGCAGCAGATGGGGCGAGGTGTATGTTGCGGTGGACAGGCCGTGGGCAAGCGCCAGGGATTCGAGCATGGCCACCGTGGAGCCCTTGCCGTTGGTGCCGGCAACGCTGATCACACGGTCGGCCAGGCGCGACTCCAGCAGCCCCATGCGCCCGGCGACCTCGGCGACCCGCTCGAGCCCGAGTTCGATCTCCGTCGGGTGCGCTGACTCCAGCCAGCGCAGCCAGGCATCAAGGGTTAGCCGTGGTTGCTGCTGCATCGGCCGGCTCAGCGCTCAGCGTTCGGATCGGGTTTGGATTCATCGTCTTCGGCGCTTTCCTCGCCGTGGGGCGGCGCAGTTTCCGCGTCGGCATCGGCATCGGCATCCGCGGCTGCGCTGGCATCTGCGTCTATTTCTGCCGCTGCGGGCTCAGCCGGCGCATCCGTCTGCTCCACCGCCGCTTGCATCGCCTCCGCCTCGTGCGCGTCAGCGTCCGCTGCTTCGCTATCAACGACCTGAGCCGGCTGGCCGGTCAGCTTGCGCAGCAGACCGCCCAGGCGGCTGCGGATGTCGTGACGGTGGACGATCATGTCCAGCGTGCCGTGGGCCAGCAGGAACTCGCTGCGCTGAAAGCCTTCGGGAAGCTTTTCGCGCACGGTCTGTTCGATGACCCTCGGGCCGGCAAAGCCGATCAGCGCGTTGGGTTCGGCGACGTTGATATCGCCAAGCATCGCCAGCGACGCCGAAACGCCGCCGAACACCGGGTCGGTCATCACCGACACGTAGGGCACCCCAGCCTGACGCAGCCGTTCGAGCGCCGCGGCCGTCTTGGCCATCTGCATCAGCGAGAACAGCGCTTCTTGCATGCGCGCCCCGCCGGAAGCGGAAAAGCACACCAGCGGGATGCCCTCTTCGAGCGCCGCCTCGGCGGCACGCACGAACTTCTCGCCGACCACCGCCCCCATGGAGCCGCCCATGAAGGTGAACTCGAAGGCCGCGACGACTACCGGCAAGCCGCCCAGCTGACCGCGCATGACGATCAGGGCATCTTTTTCACCGGTGGCTTTCTGCGCCGCGCTCAGTCGATCGCGGTAGCGCTTGGAATCGCGGAAGCGCAGGCGATCACTCGGCTCAAGCTCGGCGGCCAGCTCCTCCCGACCCTGCTCGTCAAGAAACCAGTCGAGACGTCTGCGCGCCGTCAGACGCAGGTGATGATCGCACTTGGGGCAAACGTCCTGATGCCTTTCCAGCTCGGGCAGGTAAAGCACGCCATCGCATCTGGGGCACTTTCGCCACAGGCCATCGGGGACGCTTGCACGCCGATCCTTGCGCTGAATGCGGCCCATGGAGGGCACAATCTTGTCTAGCCAGCTCATGTTCGCGTCATTTCCATCTTTTAAAGCTTATGCTCGGGGCCGTTTCGTCACAGCTCCCACCCATGCGCCCTCCTCGACCCGCTCCGACCCTGCCGTTTTCCCGCCGCTGCCGATCCTGCGGCAGAACCAGAGGCCTCTGGCGTCAGGCGTCCAGCGCCTGGCGCATTTCACCGATCAGCTCAGCCAGCTCGCCGGCGATGACGTCGGGGCGCTCGAGGTTTGCCGCGATGCGCGACACCAGGGCGCTGCCGACGATGACGCCATCGGACACCCGGCCCACTTCGGCGGCCGAGGCGCCGTCGCGGATGCCAAAGCCGACGCACAGCGGCAGGTCGGTCATTTCACGCAGCGGCGCCAGATGCGCTGCCACATCCTCGGCGTCGGGCAGCGCGCTGCCGGTGACGCCCTTGAGCGAAACATAGTAGATATACCCCTCGCCGCGGGCGCATATTGTAGCCGCTCGCTCCCGCGATGTCGTAGGGGCAACCAGATAGATCGATGCCAGGCCCTGCGCCTTGAGCAGCGGCGCCAGCATGTCGGACTCTTCAGGCGGCATGTCGACCACCAGCGCGCCGTCAACGCCGGCGGCGGCGGCCTGCTCGGCGAAGGCATCAAGCCCCAGGCGTTCGATGGGGTTGAGATAGCCCATCAGGACCACCGGCGTCTTGCCGTCCCGGCGGCGAAACTCGCGCACCATCTCGAACAGGTCAACCAGGCGCACGCCCTGCGCAAGCGCCCTTTCGCAGGCCTTCTGAATGACCGGACCATCCGCCATGGGGTCGGAAAAGGGCACGCCAAGCTCGATGATATCGGCACCGGCCTCGACCATGGCGTGCATGAAGGCCACGGTATGCTGTGGCCCGGGATCCCCGGCGGTGATAAAGGGAATCAGCGCCCGGCGCCCCTGGCCCTTCAGCTTGGCAAAGCATTGATCAATACGGCTCATGTCTGTCCCCTAGAATTCAATGCCGTCGAGCTTGGCAACGGTCATGATGTCCTTGTCGCCGCGCCCGGAGAGGTTGATCACGATGTGCTGATCTTCCCTCATGGTCGGCGCCAGGATGCGCGCATAGGCCAGGGCGTGGGCCGACTCCAGCGCCGGCATGATGCCCTCGATCAGCGTTAGCTCGCGAAACGCCTCCAGCACGGCGTCGTCGTTGACCGCCACATACTCAACCCGCCCCACATCCTTCCACAGCGCATGCTCCGGCCCCACGCCGGGGTAGTCGAGCCCGGCCGAGATCGAGTGGGTATCCATCACCTGCCCGCCCTCGTCGGACATCAGGTAAGTGCGATTGCCGTGCAACACGCCGCGCGGCGCGCCGGAGGAAAGCGGGGCGGCGTGGCGGCCAGTCTCCACGCCATCGCCGCCCGCCTCGACGCCGTACATCGCCACCTCGTCGTCCTCGACGAAGGGATAGAACAGCCCCATGGCGTTGGAGCCGCCGCCAACGCAGGCAATCAGCGCGTCGGGCAGGCGACCAAACTGCCGCTGCGACTGCTGACGCGCTTCGCGCCCGATCACCGCGCTGAAGTCACGCACCAGCATGGGATAGGGATGCGGCCCGGCCACGGTGCCGATGATGTAGAAGGTGGTGTCGACGTTGGTCACCCAGTCGCGCAGCGCCTCGCTCATGGCGTCCTTGAGCGTGCGGGTGCCCGAGGTGACCGGGATGACGGTGGCGCCGAGCAGGCGCATGCGGTAGACGTTGAGCTTCTGCCGCTCGATGTCATCTGCCCCCATATAGACGCAGCACTCAAGCCCCAGCCGCGCGGCCACGGTCGCCGTCGCCACGCCGTGCTGGCCGGCGCCGGTCTCGGCAATGACGCGCGGCTTGCCGCTCATCTTGGCCAGCAGCGCCTGGCCAATGGTGTTGTTGACCTTGTGCGCGCCGGTATGGTTCAGGTCTTCCCGCTTCAGCCAGATCTGCGCGCCGCCAAGCTGCTGCGACCATCGCCGGGCATGATAGAGCGGCGAGGGCCGGCCTACGTAGTGGGCCAGATCATGGTCGAATTCGGCCTGAAACTCCGGATCATCGCGCAGACGCTGATAGGTCTTGTCCAGATCTTCCAGGGCGAAGCTCAGGGTCTCCGATACGAACCGGCCGCCATAGGGGCCAAAGTGGCCGCGGGCATCCGGCAGTCGGGTCAGGTCACTGAACTTGCTCACGAGAGACACCTCTGTTGGGTCGTCATTGGGGAATACAGCCTGAACGGGAGAGCGGGCCGTCAGCCGTCGGCCCGCCGTACTTCGCTGGCAAAGGCGATCATGGCGCCAGCGTCCTTGATGCCCGGCGAGCGTTCAATGCCGCCGGATACATCAACCGCCAGGGGCCTTACCACATCAATGGCTTCGGCCACATTGGCCGCTGTCAAGCCACCGGCGAGGATAACAGGTTTTGCCAGCGTTGCGGGGATTCTCGACCAGTCGAAGGTCTCGCCGGTGCCCCCGGGAACGCCGGGGCGGTAGGCATCGAGCAGCAAACCTCGGGCCTGATCATAGTGCCGTGCCGCCGCCTCGATATCGAGCCCGTCACGCATGCGCAGCGCCTTGATCCAGGGCAGCGCGTAGCGCTGGCACTCCGCGGGCGCCTCGCCGCCGTGAAACTGCAGCAGGTCCAGATGCTCGCTGGCAGCGGCCACAAGCTCGGGAGCCGCGTCGACAAACAGCCCGACCCGGGTCACGAAGGCGGGCACGCTGGACGACAGCTCCGCCAGCTGGCTTAGCGTCACGTGACGCCCGCTGCCCTCCCAGAGCACAAAACCCAGCGCATCGGCGCCTGCCGCGACTGCCTTCTCGACGTCTTCAGCGCGGGTCAGGCCGCAGAACTTGATGCGCGTTCTGCCAAGGGATTGGCCGTGGGCAATCATGAGGCGTTTCTCTTGTGTTCGTCCCGGGCAGCGCCCTGCCTGTCGCCGCTGCCATCCCGGCTGCCTAGGCGCAGCGATGACATCCGGCAGCTGGGCAGCGCGCGATCGCCGCTCCACTCCCCCAGAAACGCCAGCAGCGTCGGTCCGAGCGGCTCGCGCGGCAAGCCCCAAGCCGGGTCGTAGATGCAGTCGACGAAGTGCAGCCCCTCGGGCGGGGCGGTGACGTCGCCCTGGGCGCGATTCCTGAGCGCCAGCAGGCGCGAAAGGTAGTCGTCTTTCTGCTCGCCGCGACCGACGCGAATCAGCGCGCCGGCAATGTTGCGAATCATGTGATGGAGAAAGGCATTGGCCTGCACGTCGACGGCCACCAGCGGCCCGTGGCGCCTGACGTCGATGAAGTGAAGATGGCGCCACGGCGACTTCGACTGGCAGCCGGCCGCGCGAAAGCTGGAAAAGTCATTCTCTCCCACCAGGGCCTGGGCCGCGCGATGCATCGCCTCGGCATCCAGCGGGTCGCGGCACCAGGTGACCTGGTGCCGCTCCATAACCGGGCGGCTGGGCTGGTTGAGGATGAGGTAGCGGTAGCGGCGCGCCAGCGCCTTGAAGCGGGCATGAAATTCATCGTCAACCGGCTTGACCCAGCGAACGGCGATATCGTCGGGCAGATTGGCGTTGGTACCGAATACCCAGGCCTTCTCCGAGCGCGGCACGGGGGGATCGAAGTGAATCACCTGACGACTGGCATGAACGCCGGAGTCCGTGCGCCCGCTGCAGTGCACGCGCACCGTCGTGCCGGCAATGCGCGACAGGGCGCCCTCGAGCGCCGCCTGTACCGAGGGGATATCTCTGAGCCGCTGCCAGCCGCAGTAGCGAGTTCCATCGTATTCGACCCCCAGCGCCAATCTTCCGGCGAGGGGGATCTTTTCATCCAGACGTCGAAACAGTGTCATTGACTACTCTTGAACGGAGGTGAACCAGACGAACGAAAGACCCTGACACTATTTCATCCATGCGTTCATCCATGCGGCCGCTGCCGATACTCCTCAGCAATCCTTTTCCAGCGTCTTGTTTTCGTCCGCCGGCGCAGCGGAGCTGGAATCATGCAGCGGATACTCCACCACTTCAACCTTGAACCCCTCGGGAAGCGCGCTCTGATAGAAGGCGGACGGCTCGTCGAACGCTGCGTCTACCGCCCTTGCCTGGCCGGCATCGTCCGGCGCTGATCGCGGTGCAAAGTTTACCACTGGCTGCTCGAGTGATTCACTCTTGTCAGCAGCATCAGCAGCGTGGGCCTGGGTCTTCTCGAGACTCGGCGCCTGATAATCGATGCTGGCCTGGTGATCAAACGCTGGCGCCTGGTAGTCGACCGCCTCCTGATTGTGCGGCGCCGCATCCTCGTCAGAAGCGGCGCGCGTAACGCCAGAGGCGTCCGCCTTGACCGGCTGGTAATCAATGACGGCCGGCTTGCCGGCGGCGGCGTCCTCAGACGCCTCCGTCCTGGCGTCGGCTGGCGCCGGCTCCTGTTCGGGCGACTCTGGCACCTCGAAGACCGCCGTCCTTGGCGCATCAGCCTCGTCTGCGCTGGCAGCCGCGCTCAGCTGCTGGACCCTGGCCTCGAAGTCATCGCTGGCCGCTTCGGCACTAACCGCACCGTGCGGCTTGTTGTTGCTCGAAGCTTCCCCCGCGGGCGCGGCGGCGCTGGTGCCCATTGTCGAGTGAAGGTCCTCGCCGCGGGAGTAGGTGCGCGCCTGCTCCGGGTCTGGCCGAGCGGGCGCTCTCGGAGGCGCCGCCGGCGCCTGCACGCCTACGGCTTCGCGCTTTAGGCTGTCGCTCTCCCGCGGGCGGCGACGCACCAGCGCCAGCAGAAACAGCAGGGCAGCAAGCGCCGAGCCGCCCAGCACCAGCGGACGCTCCAGCGCGCCTTCATACATGTTGCTAAGGGCCGGCATCAGACCCTGGTTTTCCTGGTGGGCCACCAGCCTCTCGACCTGAATCCTCAGCTGGGTGATCTGATCTCGCAGGTTGACCACCTCATCGCGCAGCGCATCGCGCTCGGCGCGAATGGCGCTCAGCACGCGCTGATTCTCCTGCCACTTCTGTTCGAGTTCCTCAAGCCGTTCGAGACGGCGGGCGCGAACGACCTCCTCGCTCGCGCCGCCCTCCAGGACGGCATTGAGCACCGAAGGCGCCACCTGCACCTGCATTCCCTCTCCACCGCCGGCCAGCAGACGGTCGATATCGGCCTGCGTCTGAGTATCGGTCAGCAGGGTCAGGCGCGTTCCCTGACCCGACGGCGCGCCGCTCGATGAGGCAGCGGCCTGCTGCGCGGCCTCAGCCGCCTGAACCGCCATTTCTGTCTGCCTGGCCAGAGCGCCTGCGTCTTCCGTCGAAGTCGCCGGGGCGGCATCATCTGCGCCGCTGGATGCCCTGGCCTGCGCCGAACGGGACGCGCCGGCGCTCATCCAGGCGCGCTCCATGATGCTCAGCTGACGCACCGCATCAGCGTGGGCCTGCGCGGTCAGCACGTCCCGAGGTGGCAGCCTGAGCGTGGCTCCAGCCGCCATGACGTTGGCGTTGCCGGTGGGAAAGGCCTGAGGGTTGGAGTTGACCAGCGCCACGATGGTCTGCTCGATCGTCACGTCTCGCCCGGGACGCATCTTCTCGGCCAGCGACCACAGGGTATCTCCCCTTCTGATGACGGTAGACGTCACGCCGTAGCTGTCAGAAGCAGGCGTGGCCGCCCCGCTTCGAGAGCGGCTGGGCGAGATCACCGGGCCGGGCGCGGGAGGCCGCGCGGACGAGCCGGCGTCGGCGCTGTCAACGGGAGCACCACCTGCGGATTGCCCGGCGGCGCGCACCAGCGTCGAATAATCGTTGTCGCGCTGGATCTGGGAGCGCTGGTGGCCGGCACCAAGTACCGCGGCGATTTCGAGAAGCGCCTCAAGGCGGTGCTGGCGCAGCTGCGCAAGGAACCTGGCGCGGTGCTGTTCATCGACGAGATCCACACCATCATCGGCGCGGGCGCCGCCTCCGGCGGGGTGATGGATGCCTCCAATCTGATCAAGCCGATGCTGGCCAACGGCGAACTCAAGTGCATCGGTTCCACCACCTACCAGGAATACCGTGGCATCTTCGAGAAGGACCGTGCCCTGGCCCGCCGTTTCCAGAAGATCGACGTGCGCGAGCCGACGGTCAGCGAGACGGTACAGATACTCAAGGGTCTGAAGCAGGTGTTCGAGCAGCACCAT
>DATHXP010000182.1:0-4594 GCA_035459605.1 Halomonas sp.
GCCGGCGGCATGTGCTGGCTGGCCTCCTGAGAAATCACCAGTTCGCACCCTTCGGCGGCGTCCAGCAGCGCCAGCGACCCCTGGGTTACCTGACCCAGGGGGTCGACCAGGTGGCGCTCCGGCAAATAGACAACGCGACCGCTGTTCAGGCCGGCGGCAAAGCGGATCTGCGGCGGCTCGCCGTCCCCGCTCCAGTGCCGCCGACACTCGTCGGGCAGCGCTATGCGGCAGTGCTCAAAGAGCGCCACCAGCTCCGCCAGCTGATGCGTCGGGCCGTCGGTGCCAAAGCAGGCAAGGCCGACCCCTCCCGTCGCACCCGACAGCCAGAAGCCGCCCAGGTGATGGCACTGCTGCTCCAGCCAGCGCATCAGCTCGATCTGCAGCGTCAAAGCGGCACGCGCGGCACTTCGTGTCGACAGATCGGCATCCAGCGACAGGCGAATGGCCATCACCGACAGCTGGCGCTGTTCGATCTCGTCTTCGCGCAGCGGCGCGCTGTCTGCGGCCAGGGTGCGCCTGAATTCAGCGCCTGGCACCTGGTCGGGATCGGGTTTGCCGTCGGACCAGTAGCGCGCCAGCTGCAGAAAGGAAGGCGCCGGCTGCTGTCCGGTCAGAGCCAGCAGCTGAAGGTAGGCGTTGTATTGCTCGTGTGCGGCGGCCAGCTGGCCGCTTTCAGCCAGCTGGCGCACCAGGTGCTCATGGAAGGGGCCATAGCCGGAAAAGCGGCTGACCAGCGCCTCCAGCAGGCTATCGGGCAGCGCCGCGCCGGAATCGCGGTCGAGCACGGATTCGGCGAAACGGATCACTCGCTGACGCCACTCGTTGCGCAGCTGGACCAGCCAGCGCTGATAGTCTGGACAGGCGCTGAGCTGCAGATCTTCCACCAGGTCGCCCTGATAGCAGCCCAGCACCGCTTCGAGCGCCTCCACATCGGGCTCGGCCTCGAGCAGCGTCTGCAGCTCGTGCAGATCAAGGTGCCAGTCCGCGGGCAGTTGAAAGCCGATGGTCTGGCGGGACACGCTCAGCACCCGGTCAGCCTGATCGCCCAGCGACTGGCGCAGGCAGTGAAGCGCATGGCGCAGGTTGGTGCGCCCGGCGGAGAGCCCCTGGTCGGGCCACAGCAGCTCAGCCAGCGTGGCGCGGCTGACCGGCTGCTCATGCAGCAGCAGGTATACCAGCAGGGCCTTGACCTTGTCGTAGCTGAAATGAGTGAGCTCATCGTCGCCCAGGGTCAAGGAGAAGTGACCAAAGAGTACGAGTCGATCATGATCCCGATTCGAAACGTGGTCGGCTGCATTTCGCATCATGTCCTGGCCCCGGAAATGGCGCGCCGGCCCTGGACCGGCACGTCGCTGTGAAAACGAAAATCGCTATCCGGCTCGCTGATCGGCTCGGCTTCGCGCGCAGCGAAGAAGGCAATCCGCGGCTGGACATCCCTGTCGACGCTTACCTGGTGCGCAAGCGCCAGGTAATCCTCACCGTGCTCTCCCTCCGACTTAACCAGACTTCGGTAGAACTTGGCAAGCGGCGATGTCATGTTACGCCAAGTCGCCCTGCCCGACACCCACCGCCGCCCGAATCCTGGCGCTGGCGACCAAAGTACAAGCGCCGCTGCGCCGGCCTCGGCTTAACATTGTCAACAATTTCTTCTAGAATTGCCGCCTGCTGACCGTGTCGTCATTCGCACCGGAAGCTCCGGAACCCACCACCAATGAGGGACACCACGTGCTTGAAGCCTATCGCCACCATGTCGAGGAGCGCGCCCAGGCCGGCGTTCCGCCCAAGCCTCTGGACGCTGAGCAAACCGCCGCTCTGGTCGAGCTGCTCAAGAACCCGCCGACCGGTGAGGAAGAGGCCATCCTCGACCTGATCACCAACCGGGTGCCGCCGGGCGTCGACGAGGCGGCCTACGTCAAGGCCGGCTTCCTGACCGCCATCGCCAAGGGCGAGACCACTTCGCCGCTGATCGACAAGGTCCATGCGGTCAAGCTGCTGGGCACCATGCAGGGCGGCTACAACATCGCCTCGCTGGTCGAGCTGCTCGACGATGAAGCGCTGGCCCGCGAGGTTGGCGAACAGCTCAAGCACACCCTGCTGATGTTCGATGCCTTCCACGACGTGGAGGAGCGCGCTCGCGCCGGCAACGCCGTGGCTAAGGAGGTGATCCAGTCCTGGGCCGAGGCCGAGTGGTTCCTGAGCAAGCCCGCGCTTGCCGAAAAGATCACTCTCAGCGTGTTCAAGGTGCCCGGCGAGACCAACACCGACGACCTGTCGCCGGCTCCCGATGCCTGGTCGCGCCCCGACATTCCGCTGCATGCCAACGCCATGCTCAAGAATGCCCGCGACGGTATCGAGCCGGTCGAGCCTGGCGTCACAGGCCCGCTCAAGCAGATCGACGCGGTCAAGGCCCAGGGGCATCCGGTAGTCTACGTCGGCGACGTGGTCGGCACCGGCTCCTCGCGCAAGTCCGCCACCAACTCGGTGCTGTGGTTCTTCGGCGACGACATCCCCAACGTGCCCAACAAGCGCGCCGGTGGCTTCTGCTTCGGTAGCAGCATTGCACCAATCTTCTTCAACACCATGGAAGACTCCGGCGCGCTGCCCGTCGAGATGGACGTCTCCCGGCTCAATATGGGCGACGTCATCGACGTCTATCCGTACGAAGGCAAGGTGTGCAGGCACGACAGCGATGAGGTCGTCAGCACCTTCGAGCTCAAGACTCAGCTGCTGCTCGACGAAGTGCGCGCCGGTGGCCGTATTCCGCTGATCATCGGCCGCGGCCTGACCGCCAAGGCCCGCGAGTCGCTGGGCCTCGCACCATCCGACGTCTTCCGCCTGCCGGAGCAGCCGGCCGACACCGGCAAGGGCTTCACCCTGGCCCAGAAGATGGTCGGCAAGGCCTGCGGCATGGACGGCGTGCGCCCGGGCATGTACTGCGAGCCGAAAATGACCACTGTGGGCTCCCAGGACACCACCGGCCCGATGACCCGGGACGAACTGAAGGACCTGGCCTGCCTCGGCTTCCAGGCCGACCTGGTCATGCAGTCGTTCTGTCACACGTCCGCCTACCCCAAGCCGGTAGACGTGGAAACACACCATACCCTGCCTGACTTCATCATGAACCGCGGCGGTGTCTCGCTGCGCCCCGGCGACGGTATCATCCACAGTTGGCTTAACCGCATGTTGCTGCCCGACACCGTGGGCACCGGCGGCGACTCGCACACGCGCTTCCCCATGGGCATCTCCTTTCCTGCGGGCTCGGGTCTGGTGGCCTTCGCCGCCGCCACCGGCGTGATGCCGCTGGACATGCCGGAATCGGTGCTGGTGCGCTTCAAGGGCGAGCGTCAGCCGGGTATCACCCTGCGCGATCTGGTCCACGCCATTCCCTACACCGCCATTCAGCAGGGACTGCTGACCGTCGAGAAGTCCGGCAAGAAAAACGTCTTCTCGGGGCGCGTACTGGAGATCGAAGGGCTTGAAGACCTCACCGCCGAGCAGGCGTTTGAGCTGTCCGACGCCTCGGCCGAGCGCAGCGCGGCGGGCTGTACCATCACCCTGTCGGAAGAGTCCATCGCTGAGTACCTGACGTCCAACATCACCATGCTCAAGTGGATGATCGACAGCGGCTACGGCGACAGGCGCACCATTGAGCGCCGCATCCTGGCCATGCAGGAGTGGCTGGCCAACCCGAGTCTGATGCGCGCCGACGCCGACGCCGAATACGCCGAAGTGATCGAGATCGACCTGGACGAGATCACCGAGCCGGTGCTGTGCGCGCCCAATGATCCCGACGATGCCCGCCTGCTCTCCGAAGTGGCTGGCGAAACCATCGACGAGGTGTTCATCGGCTCGTGCATGACCAACATCGGCCACTTCCGCGCCGCCGGCAAGCTGCTTGAAAAACAGCCCGCCGGCAGCCTGAAGACGCGTCTGTGGCTGGCCCCGCCGACCCGCATGGACCAGCACCAGCTGACCGAAGAGGGCTACTACGGCATCTACGGCCGCGCCGGCGCGCGCATGGAGATGCCCGGCTGCTCGCTGTGCATGGGCAACCAGGCGCGGGTCGCGGCGAAAAGCACCGTGGTCTCCACCTCCACGCGCAACTTCCCCAACCGCCTGGGCGACGGCGCCAACGTCTACCTGGCCTCGGCCGAGCTTGCCGCCGTGGCCGCCGTGGAAGGCCGCCTGCCCTCGGTCGAGGAATACCGGCGCTACATGGGCGAGTTCGACGCCATGGCCGGCGAGATCTACCGCTACCTGAACTTCCACGAGATGGAGGAGTTCCAGAAAGCCGCCTCCAACGTGATTCCGGTCGCCGAGGTGTGACCCCGGACTGCGACGCTTGACAGCGCTAAGCAAAGCGCCCCGCGGGGCGCTTTTTTGTTCGCTGCGCTTCCCCAATGCGGGAATCACTGGTGGAACCCGGCGCCAACTGTGGCATCATCGAGATGCAATCTTTACTTATATAACCAAGGAGATAGCCCGTGGCCGACCTTCCCGCCATCGATATCGTGACGCCGGATATCTGCGACGCCTTTCCCGACGTGAAGATCCTCGATCCGCTGTTCTCCAACGTCGGCGGACGCGACGCCTT
>DATHXP010000183.1:0-2057 GCA_035459605.1 Halomonas sp.
CCGCTGGCCTCCGCGCTGGACGGTCTGATGACCGGCCTGGGGTTTGCCGGCGCGCTGCTGGTGCTCGGCGCCCTGCGCGAGCTGTTCGGACAGGGCACGCTGCTGATGAACATGGACCTGCTGCTGGGCCCCGTGGCCGCCGGCTGGGGCATCGAGGTATTTCCCGATCTTAGCTTTCTGTTTCTGGTGCTGCCGCCGGGGGCTTTCTTTGCCACCGGGCTCTTGATCGCGCTGAAAAACCTGATCGACAGCCGCCTCGAGCAGCGCCCCGCCCCGTCCGCGCCGAGCCGCAGTGAGGCCAGGCGCGTGCGCGTCACCGGCACCATCCGCTAATATCCGGGCTGTCGCAGCGGCACCCGGCCGGAGCGGCGACCGCCGCCGGCGGCGGTGGTATCATCAACGGTCCGGCGCTGCTGGGACGTCAGCATCCGGGAAACGGCCCGATGATCGACGCCTTCACCGTCCACGCTGGCGGCGGTGCCCAAGCCGCTCCATGACCCGCGCAAGCATATTCCCAGGGGCCGAAGCCATGAACGATCCGTTGAATGCAGAGATGCCGGGAGCCGCAGCGCCCGTCGGGCGCTGCGCGGCCCTGGCCGACCCGCGCTTTGAGCTACTGCCGTTTAGCGGGATGCGGGAGGCGGCGCGCCGCCTCCCGGCCGGGGCGCAGATCACCGTGACCTGCTCGCCGCGCCACGGCATCGCCCGCACCCTGGAGGCGGCGGAGTGGCTGGCGGCGGCCGGATATCGCGCGGTACCCCATCTCGCCGCGCGGCTGATTCGCGACCGGACCCAGCTGGAGACGATCGTATCGCGCCTGGCCGCCGCCGACATCGATGATGCCTTCGTGATAGGCGGCGACGCCAGCGAGGCGGCGGGCGACTATGCCGACGGCCTGGCTCTGCTGGAGGCATTGGCAGCAATGCCCTCACGGCCTTCGCGACTTGGCGTGCCCGCCTACCCGGAGGGGCACCCGCGACTCGATGACGCCCTCCTGCAGCGAGACCTCGAGGCCAAGGCGCGGCTGGCCGACTACGCCGTCACCCAGATGTGCTTCGAGTCGGCGCCGCTGCTGGAATGGCTCGCGGCACAGCGTCGCCGCGGGCTGACGCTGCCGGTGCAGGCGGGCATTCCCGGGGTGATGAGCCAGGCGCGGCTGCTGTCGGTGGCCGTGCGCATCGGTCTGGGCCCCTCGATCCGCGCGCTCGGGCGCCACAGGGGGCTGGTCGGACGCCTGCTGCGATCCGCCCCGTATCGCCCCGACGACCTGCTGCGAGACCTGCTGCCGACGCTGAGCACCGAAGACGGCTTCGCCGGCCTGCACGTCTACACCTTCAACCAGACCGGCGCCACCCGCGCCTGGCTGGACGCGCTGGCCACTTTTAACGATTACGCCAGGGAGACACCAAAAGGAAAGCAATGAACGCCGCCAAACGCCATGCGATATTTACCCGCCTGCGGGACGCCAACCCCGAGCCGACCACCGAACTCAACTGGACGACGCCCTTCGAACTGCTGGCCGCCGTGCTGCTGTCGGCGCAGGCCACCGATGTCGGCGTCAACAAGGCCACCGCGCGGCTGTTTCCGGTGGCCAACACCCCCGCCGCCATCATCGAACTCGGCGTCGACGGCCTCAAGGAGCACATCAAGACCATCGGCCTGTACAACACCAAGGCCGAGAACCTGATGAAGACCTGCCATCTTCTCATCGACAAGCACGGCGGCGAAGTGCCAGGTACCCGGGCCGCCCTCGAAGCGCTGCCCGGCGTGGGCAGAAAGACCGCTAACGTAGTGCTCAATACCGCCTTCGGCCAGCCCACCATGGCCGTGGACACCCATATCTTTCGCGTCTCCAACCGCACCGGCATCGCCCCCGGCAAGAACGTTCTGGAGGTCGAGAAGAAGCTGCTGCGCCACGTGCCGCGGGAGTTTCTCAAGGACGCGCACCACTGGCTGATCCTGCTGGGCCGCTACACCTGCGTGGCGCGCAGGCCGCGCTGCGGCAGCTGCCTGATCGAAGACTTGTGCGAGTATAAGGACAAGACCGAGATCTGATC
>DATHXP010000184.1:0-6050 GCA_035459605.1 Halomonas sp.
CGCGGTGCCGGTGCAGGGCAAGGCGGCGGCGCCGGCGATGATCGCGGCGCTTGGCCTGCTCAACCGCCAGTCGGCGCTGGACCCGCAGCGCGATGTGGTTCTGCTGACCCGCGGCGGCGGCAGCCTGGAAGACCTGTGGGCCTATAACGATGAGCATCTGTCTCGGGCGATCTTCCATTCGCGGCTGCCGGTGATGTCGGCGGTGGGCCACGAGGTGGACATGACGCTGGCCGACTTCGCCGCCGACCGCCGCGCCCCGACCCCATCCGCCGCCGCCGAGCAGCTGGTCCCGGACCGTCTCACGCTCTCGAGGCAGCTCAAGGATATACGGCACCACATGGTGCACAGCCAGCGCCGGCGCCTGACCACCGAAGCCCAGCGCCTTGACCATCTGCGCGCCCGGCTGCGCCACCCCGGCGCGGCGCTGGATCAGCAGGGCCGGCAGCTGGCTCAGCTGAAAGCGCGGCTGGAGCGCGCGATGCACGCACGCCTCGGCGCTCAGCGAGGCCATCACCAGCAGCTGGCGCAGCGCCTGCGCCAGCGCTCGCCGCGCCAGCACCTGGACGAGGCCCAGCGTCGGCTCGATGAGCGCTACCGCCGCCTGGAAGCCGCCATCAGGCGCGAACAGTCCGCTCACCGGCAGCATTTTGCCGCCGCGGCGCGCGAGCTCCAGGCGGTGAGCCCGCTGGCGGTGCTGGGACGCGGCTACGCCATCGTGCAGGACAGCGCCGGCAAGGTCATCCGCCAGGCGCAAGACGCCCAGCCCGGACAGCGAGTGAACGTCCGGCTGGGCAAGGGGAGACTGCGGGTCAGGGTCGAAGGCAGCGGCTGAGCCTCACGGTTCTTCGCTATAGCAGCCGCCGGGCTTGAAGCTCGAGGGTTCCAGCTCGTGGCGCCCCAGCAGCTTGTAGAAGTCGGTGCGGTTGCGCCCGGCGATGCGCGCCGCCTGGGTCACGTTGCCTTCGGTGATTTTGAGCACCTTGACCAGATAGCTGCGTTCGAAACCGGCCCGGGCGTCGCTGAAGGTCGGCAGCGCGTTTTCCTCCGCCTCCAGGGCCTGGGTCACCAGCGCCTCGGGAATGATCGGCGAGGTGCTCAGCGCCACGCACTGCTCGACCACGTTGACCAGCTGACGCACGTTGCCGGGCCAGGCGCTGGCGGCCAGCAGGTTCAGCGCGTCGCGAGAAAACCCCTTGACGAGAGGCTTGTGTCGCGCCGCGGCCTGGGCCAGCTGGTGCCGGGCCAGCAGGGGCACGTCTTCGGCGCGGTCCTTCAGCGGCGGCAGCTTGAGGTTGACGACATTCAGCCGATAGAACAGATCTTCGCGGAACTCCCCTTCCTGCATGGCCTCGGCAAGATCGCGGTGGGTCGCCGAGATCAGGCGCACGTCGACGGGTATCGTCGCGGTCGACCCCAGCGGGCGAATCTGGCGTTCCTGCACCGCCCGCAGCAGTTTGATCTGCAGCGCCAGCGGCATGTCGCCGATTTCATCGAGAAACAGGGTGCCGCCGTCGGCTGCCTGAAACAGGCCGCTGTGCTCGGTGATGGCCCCGGTGAAGGCGCCCCGGGCATGCCCGAACAGCTCGCTTTCCAGCAGCTGCTCGGGTAGCGCCCCGCAGTTGACGGCCACAAACGGCTTGTCGGCGCGCCGGCTGGCCTTGTGAATGGCCGCCGCCATCAGCTCCTTGCCGGAGCCGGAGGGGCCAGTCACCAGCACGCTGACGTCCGACGCTGCCACCATCTTGGCCTGTTCGAGAATGCGCTCCATCTCGGGACTGCGGGTAATAATCGCCGAACGCCACTGCTCGTCGGTCTGATCGCCGCTGCCGGCGCTGTGTGCCAGCGCCTCGTCGATCGAGGCAAACAGCTCGTCACGATCCACCGGCTTGGTCAGAAAGCTGAAGACGCCTTCACGCGTGGCGCTGACGGCATCGGGGATCGAACCGTGAGCGGTAAGGATGATGACCGGCAGGCCGGGCAGGCGGCGCTGAATCTCCCGGAACAGCGCCAGACCGTCCATTTCATCCATGCGCATATCGGAAAGCACCAGGTCCGGGCGCTCCGCTTCAAGACGTCTGAGCGCCTGCTTGCCACTCTCGGCGGTGGTGACGCGAAAACCGCGGCTTTGCAGACGCATGCTCAGCAGTTTCAACAAGCTGGGATCGTCATCGACCAACAGGAGATGGGCCCCCTGTTCACTGTGTGCTGGTAGGCTTGCGGGCATAGGTTCTCTACTCCTCAGGCTCACTCGCTGTGCTGGCGAAAATTGATATTGCGCTCAATGTCGGTCAGCGCCTCAATTTTCATTTTCAGCGCCTCAATCTCCGCGCTCAGGGCGTTGTTCCTTGCGTTGAGCGTGCCGCGTACGCTGCGCGCCTCGGCCAGTCGTGCGCTGGCTTCACGGCGCTTCTCCAGCTCGCTGAGCCAATAGCTCAACAGGGGCTGCAGGCGCGGCGGCGCGGTGGACAGATCGGCGCGCAGCAGGCTGGACGCCTGGCTCTGCTCATCTTCGCTGCCCCAGGCCAGCAAGATGGCGCGGGCCAGGCGCTGATCGGCTCGCTGCGCGTCGACGCTGCCGCGCATCTCGTCTCGCCACTGGCTGTCTCCCTGCTGAGACGCCAATCCAAAGGCAATCCAGTTATCCAGCAGGCAGCCGTCCAGGCTGAAATCAGGGACCTCGGCAAAGCAGGTCCGATGGTAGGCTTCTTTTTCCACGCTGTCGTTCAGCGGCAACCACTGGCAGCCCGCCACCAGGAGAAGCGTCAGGTAGGCCAGCAAAGGGCGTAGATTCATGACGATTTCCTTTTGTCGTCGAGGGCGCTCGTGGCAGCCACGCTGTTGATGTCGTTGCCCGATGGCAGCACCAGCCGAAAGCATACCGACAGCCGGTCATCATCGACCAGGCCGAGCATTCCGTGCTGGAGCCGAGCGCAGTCTGCCGCGACGGACAGCCCGATGCCGGACCCCTTCAGCGTTCCCTTGCGCCGCACCCGGCCCTGATAGAAGGGCTCAAAGAGTCGCTGGCGATCCTGCTCGTGGATAGGCTCGCCGCTGTTGGCCACCTCGATGTAAAGCTCGCCATGCCGGCAGTAGGCGCGGATTTCCAATTCGCCAGCGTCCTCGCCGTAGGCGATGGCGTTGGAAACCAGGTTGTCCAGAATGTTCACGGTCGCGCTGCGGTCAACGTGCCAGTACAGAGGACCATCAAATACGGTAACGCTCATGTCCTTGCTGTGCAGCGCCAGACGATGCTTGGCCAGCACCTCCCTGACCAGCGTGGCAATATCCAGACGCGCTATTTCCAGATAGCGGTTGTGCTGCTGCAGATTGAGATTGTAATCCAGCAGCTGCTCGATCAAATGCTGCAGCTCACTGCCGCTGGAATCGATCAGCCCCAGCACCTCGCGCTGGCTCTCGGTAAGCTCACCCGCCACCCCGTCGGCCAGCAGAGCAACGCCTTCCCGCACGCTGGACAGCGGCGTCTTGAGCTCATGCGACATGTGGCGCAAGAACTGCTGCTTCTCCTCTTCAAGCTCGTGCAGCCGCGAGGCCAGCCAGTCCAGCCGCTCGTCAAGCCTGACCAGCTCGGCAGGCCCATGAATCGGCTTTTGCGGTCTGGCTTGGCCACCGCCAATGCTGAGGATGCGTTTTTCCAGGTAGCTTACCGGCCGGATGATCAGCCGGGTAAACAGTATCATCAGCAGCAGGCTGGCCGACACCAGCCCCAGCGCCTGCCACCAGAGCAGCTCCTGGACCGCCACGGCGCGCGAGTGAATCCTGTCCAGGCGCTGATCGACCAGCCTGTTGGTCGCCTGGCGCATCGGCTCGATGTGCTCCGCCATGCTCACGAACCCGTCGAGGCGCGCACGAAACTCATCCAAGGGCAGCTCGCTCATCTCGCCCAGCCCCTCCAAAAAGGAAGCCAGGGCGGAGACATCCGGATCCCTGGGCATCAGCCGCTGATGCTGCCGGAGCAGCGTGGAGAACTCGTCAAGCCGCTCGCTGAAGATGGCCAGCAGGCTCGGCTCCTCCACCACTGCGAACTGCCGCGCGCTGCGCTCGAGCTCCAGGGCCAGATTGCCGATGACGCGCGCGCGCCGGGTCTCCTCGACGGCTTCTCGCGCACTCTGCTCGGCAAGCTCGGACAGCTCGGACAATGCCTGCCCCGCCTGATACACCAGCACGGCCAAGGGCAGCATGACCATCAGGAATGCCAGCAATACCAGCTGCAGCAGTGAACGTGGCCGCCAGCGGCGTGATACAACAGAGGGCATGGCTAGCAATCTATTAGCGTCGACGAAGAGAATGGATGACATCGCGTCATTTACAGCAGTCATCCACAACAAGAGTACCAGAAATAGCCCCGGCAGCCTCGGATATTACGCAGCGAAGGTAAGCGCCGTTTTCGCGTGAGGATTCGATAAACCAAAAAAAGGGCCGGCAGGGCCGGCCCAAATTACTACGCAGGGAACTCAAAGTTTGCTTGCTTGCTCGAAAGCTCGAGCCTGTATAGCTTGCTTGCTTAACATCTAGTCATAAACTAGCCAGAAGCATGCCAGATATAGAAATTTATATATAAAACAATAGCTTAAAATATAGAAAATATTCTTTACGCGGCGACAACGCCTGCAGGCGCTCAGCAGACCAGAAAATATGTTGCCTTTTGCAGACGCTCTGCGCGCAGGTTTTTCAAAACTACTGTTAAAACATAGAGTTAGATATTATTTTTTAGCGACACTGCAGTTCGGGATGTTCTCGGCAGCAGATGCTCCTGCGGGCGGGCAGCGTCAGCTCAATGCCTTGATGAGGATTCGGGAGCGCCGCGCCGTGTTGTATGCCTCGCGCCGCAGCACCGGCAGCTCCGAGAGCTGCGCCGGCCTGAAGCCGTGTTCAATGAACCAGTGGGCCGTATGCGTGGTCAGCACGAACAGCGAGTCCAGCCCCTGCCGCCGAGCGCGCCGTATCACCTCTTCAAGCAGCAGCTCCCCCCGCTCGCCGCCCCGGTAATCGGCATGGACCACCATGCAGGCCAGCTCTCCGGCGCTTGAATCAGGCTGACGATGGAGTGCCGCACAGGCGATAATCATGCCGTCACGTTCGATGACCACATAGTCGTCGATATCGACCTCGAGGCGCTCGCGGGAACGCGCCACCAGCATGCCGCTGCGCTCAAGCGGGGCGACGAGTTCCAGCAGGCCGCCGATATCGCCGACGTCGGCGCTTCTGAGCTGCTCATAGCGCTGCTGGGTAATCATGGTGCCGACACCGTCCCGGGTGAACAGCTCGCCCAGCAGGGCGTCGTGGTCCTGCCAGGAGAGCAGGTGCGTGCGCGCCACGCCGTGACGGGCAGCCGCGCAGGCGGCGCCGAGATGGCGCGCCAGCTCGCTTCCCGGCGCGGCCTGCTCAAGCCAGGGAGTCGCTTCATCCGGCGTCAGCTGACGCTGCAGGACGCCCTGTTCGACCAGCCCACTGGCCTGGCCGAGCAGAATCAGCTTGTCGGCGCCCAGCGCCGTGGCGGTGCGACAGGCCACGTCGGCCGCCTCCAGCTCGAAGACCTCGCCGGTGCTGGAAAACCCCAGCGGCGGCAGCAGCACCAGGCACTCCGTGGCCAGCAGCTGCTGCAGCGCCGCCTTGCGCACTCGCCGCACCTCGCCGCTGCGCTCGAAATCGACGCCGTCACGCACGCCCAGCGGCTTGGCCATCACCAGATTTCCGGACACCACCGTCATTTCCACCCCGTGCAGCGGCGAGTTGGGCAGGCCCAGCGACAGGCGCGCCTCCAGCCGCAGCCGCTGCTCGGCGGCCACCCGCTCGATCAACGTCATGGCGGTGTCATCGACCACCCAGCGCCCCAGGTGCTGGCGCGGCTCGACTCCCGCGGCCTCGAGCGCGGGGGCCAGCTGGGCGCGAATCCCCAGCACCACGACCAGGCGTACGCCCAGGGTATGCAGCAGGGCCAGATCCTGGATCAGCTGTTCGCCGCGCCCCTGCGCCACGGCCTCGCCCTCGATCAGGATCACAAAGGTCTGACCGCGATGCGCATTGATATA
>DATHXP010000185.1:0-5208 GCA_035459605.1 Halomonas sp.
AAGCTTGGCCAGCAGGCCGAACGCGCCCATGATGCCGGCGGAGTTGTCCACCGCGGAGCTGATTCAGCCCGAGGCGCCGCTCCTCCAGCGCCTCGAACAGCAGATAAAGCGTCATCATCTTGGTCAGGGACGCCGGATAGCGCCTTGCGTCGGCGTTCTCGGCATATAAAACGTCGTGAGTATCGGCGTCGATCACGATGCCGGCATAGCGCGGATTGCCCTGGGCCATAGCCGTACCCACCAGCAGCAGACCAAGCGCCAGGACGATGACGACGGCTAGCGGCCACCGCCGGAAGGATATAGGCAGCATGAGGTTCCCCTGAACGTTTTTAATTGACTACGCTTGTTACACACTATGACATGACCAGATATTTGCCACTGTATATCTATCACGCTGCAATTCAAGCAGCGCTAAAACCAGTGCAACGAGCGAGACGTAAACTCTAGCATAAGACCAAAGTTTGATGATCTCCCTGATGACTCAAGACACCTCCATGAGGCGGCTGACGCCGAGCCAGATCAGCCGCAGCGCCAGCAGCGTCAACGCCCATTTGAACAGGCTGTCAAAGCGATGCTCGGAGAGCCGCCGCAGCAGCCGCAGCCCTAGCCAGGTCCCCACCAGCCCTGCAGCCACCATCGCCAGCATCAGCCCCAGCCAGTCGCGGAACACGAAGCCGGCCACGCCGAACACGAAGAGCTTGGTTAGATGCTGCAGCGACATGCAGGCGGAGAAAGTGGCCACCCTGGCCAGCCTGCCGTCCTGACTCTGCTTGATGAATGCCGCTACCATCGGGCCGCTGGCGCCTACCAGACTGGACAGCAGGGTCGTCACGGCTCCCGCAGTGGCAACGCCGACGCCGCCCAGCGCGCGCTTCGGCAGGCGCGGACCCCAGCAGGTGAACAGCACGAAGGCGGCGATGCACAGCTCCAGGATCCCCGCCGGCAGACGAATCACCAGCCAGGCGGCGACCAGCGCGCCCAGGATCACCCCGGGCACAAAGGCCAGCAGGGTGCGGCGGTCCAGGTGCAGCCAGGTCATCGTCGTGCGGCCGACGTTGGAACCGAGCTGCACCATGCCGTGCACCGGAATCAGCGCCATCGGCGGCATCACCTGGGCCAGCGCCATGATCATCAGCACCCCGCCGCCCACCCCGAAGGCCGCGGTGAACGCCGAGGTCAGCACCGAGAGCAGAATCAGCAACCCGTCCAGGGTGGGTGACAGCGGCGACAGGGAGCCAGGCAGCGGCATAACGTATCCGGTGGAGGCTCACTCCACCGTCAGCATGATGGCGCGCAGCTGCGGCTCGTCGAGCACTTCCAGCCGCTGTCGATCAACATTGATGGCGCCGCTCTCGCGCAGCTTCGACAGCAGGCGCGACAGGGTTTCGGGGGTCATCGCCAGCTGGGCAGCCAGCCAGCGCTTGGGGATGGTCAGGCGAACAACCCGGGGTTCGCTGCCCTGGGCCGGGGGCAGCTCACGCAGAATATAGCTCACCAGCCGCACCATGGCATCGCCCTGGGTCATCAGCGCCAGGTCTTCCACGCGGTTGGTCAGCTCAAGCGCCATCCGGCTCATGAACTCGGCGCGGCAGGCGGGATTGCTACTCATAAACTGGCGGCACTGGTCGGCGCGAATCGCCAGAACCTGGGTTCGGCGCAGCGTTTCTGCGGAATACAGGTAGATGCCGGGGCTTGCCACCATGCTGAGATGCCCCAGCGCATCGCCGCGCTCCACGCAGCGAATGGTGGCCAGACGACCTTCGGCGGTGCTGCGCACCAGCCGCACCGCGCCGCTGATAACGATATATAGCCAGTCTGCCGGCGTATCCTGACGATACAGCCACTCGCGGCCCCGCAGGGCATTGACCTTGGCGTCGCGCAGCAGCGCCTCGACGTCAGCGCTATCCAGCTCACGCATCCAGGACACTCCGCGCACCAGCTCCTGAAGCCGCCCCGGCCGGAGCAGTAGCGCATTCGACGCTTCAATCGAAGAGCCGGATTCCGGAGCAGTATCCATAGACATGGCTTTTTTTTCACCTCAACGTCAGCGTGGACAAGCAGACACCCGAAGGACTGGCAGGCGCCGGACGAATATAGCATACTCGCTGCGGCGCCTTTGCTGCAGACTATTAGATTAGCTTAGTCGCGGACTCGCGCAATATCTTGATCCAAATCATCCTTTCGTTCGACAGCCGCACCGATGCCGATAGCCGTGCGGCCCGCAGCCACAATAAGTGCGCTGATCAAAGTAGCGGATGACGGAAACGACAAGCGCCGCGATTTCCAGCGGCGCGTGACTTGATGGGTGATTGCTAGGTGCTTCCAACCTGGCACTACTGCATCAGTGCGCCCGCGGCGTCATCGTCCAGCGCGACGCCCTCAACGCCAATATCCGCCTCCAGCGCCAGCAGATAGTGCCGCAGGGCGCGCCGAGTAGACTGTTCATACAGGCTGTGACGCACCCGATCGGCGACCTGCTCAAACGGCAGCGCGTGGCCTTCGACACGCTCGTCAATGCTCACCACGTGCCAGCCGTAGCGTGAGTCCAGCGGTCGGCCGTGCAGGCCTTCGGGCAAATGCTGCAGGGCCCGATCAAGCTCAGGCACCGTTTGGCCGGATACCAGCCAGCCCAGCTCGCCGCCCGCATCCCTTGAGGGGCAGTCCGAGTGGCGCTGGGCGAACTCGGTAAAGCGCTCCGGCGCTTCCTTGAGCTGGCCAATCAGCTTTTCACCCAGGCGATAGCCGGCATCGCGGCCCTTGGCGTCGTCGGGAGCGGCGGCCAGCAGCACATGGCGCACATTCAGCCGAGTCGGCTCGCTGAAACGCTCGGGGTGGGCGGCGTGAAAGCGGCGGCAGTCCTCGTCGCTGGGGTCTGGCACCTCCAGCTCCTGCTCGAGCAGCGCGGCAATGATGGCGTCGTCCTCATCTTGCGCCTCGCCGGCGGCATCTGCCAGCCCCAGGGCGGCGGCACGCTGGCGCAGCAGCTCGCGCACCACCAGCGCCCTGGCCGCCTTGAGCTGGGCGCTGCCGGCGGAGTCCGCCGGATGATACTGCATCTCCTGAGCAATCAGGTTCTCGTCGATCGTGGTCGCACCAACCCTCACCGGCGGGGGGCTGGTGCCCCCCGGGAGCTGTTCGATATCGATCATCTGCATGGTCGTGTCCTCAACACAGGTTCTGTTCCCAACAGCGGTTTAGGCTCTACGCCGAACAATCTGGTAGCGGCGCGTCACGTAGCCAAAGGGCACGCTCCAGACGTGAACCAGACGCGTGAACGGGAACAGCAGGATGATGGTCAGACCCACGAAGATATGCAGCTTGTAGATCCAGCTGACGCCGACCAGATATTCGGCGGCCCCGCCCTGGTAGAAGACAATGGCCTGTGCCCAGCCGGCGAGCTGTATCATTACGCCGCCGTCCAGGTGTCCAAGCGCGGAGAAGATGGTCAATAGCCCCAGGCCGACCTGTACCACCAGCAGCACGATGATGAAGGTGTCCATGGGGCTGGAAGAGGCCCGCACCCGCGGGTTGGTGATGCGCCGATAGGCCAGCATGGCGCCGCCGATCAGGCACATCACGCCGGCGATGCCGCCCACGACAATGGCCATGACCTGCTTGGTGCCGGCGCTCATGAAGGGCGCATACACCCAGTGTGGCGTCAGCAGCCCCACCAGGTGACCAAAGAAGATCACCAGAATACCCACGTGGAAGAGGTTGCTGGCCACGCGCATGTTCTTGGTGGTCAGCATCTGGCTTGAACCGGCCTTCCAGGTGTACTGGCCGTGATCGAAGCGCAGCAGGCTGCCGACCAGGAACACCGTACCGGCCAGGTAGGGGTAGAGTCCGAACAGCAGGGTGTTGAGATAGCTCATGACTGGTCTCCTTGATGCCTCGCGGCGGCAGGCGCGGGGTCGAGAACCCGCACCGCCTCGCTGTGCGTCGCGTTCTTGCGCTCGGCGAGCCGGCGGCCTTCCGCCGACTGCAGCGCGCAGTCCTCGTCGGATTCGGCGGTGAAGCGCACCATTTCTTCTTCCCACACCGCGTCCAGCGCCTCGGGGGTATTGTCGGGCGCTTCATCGCGAACTTTTTCACGATGCGCCTCCACCTCGGCTTCCGCGCCAACCAGTGCCAGCAGCGCCAGCGATACCAGGGCGTGATCGGCGTTACGCTCTTCCAGGCGTGCGGTCAGCAGCGCCAGAATATGCTGGATCTCGCCCAGCCAGCGGCCGATATCGGCCTCCGGCCGGGTGGAAAGATACTCCAGAAACAGCGGCAGATAGTCGGGCAGCTCGCGGGCGTCCAGCTCGAAGCCCGCGGCGCTGTACTCGTTCATCAGGTCGACCATGGCCTGGCCGCGGTCCCGCGACTCGCCGTGCACGTGCTCGAAGAGCAGCAGCGAGGTGCTGCGGCCCTTGTCGAACAGCGCCACGTACTCGGCCTGCAGCTCCATCAGGTCGGCCTCCATCAGGCGCTGGCACCAGTCCATCAGACGAACCCGTAGCGACACGGGCAGGCGTTTCTCGCCATCGATGATCTCGATCATCTCAGGCGCAGCGGCCTGCAGCTCCGCCGAGGGGTAGTCGAGCAGCCGCGCCAGCACGCGCAGGCTGAGCATGCCGGGTACGGGCTCGGGAACCTTCATCGCAGCCTCAGCCATGACGGGCCTCCTCGCTTTGTTTCTGTGGATCAAAGACCGCGGGCTCGACCAGGGTGGCGTTGGTCTTGCGCCCGCCAAACAGGCTCTCGCCGCTGTCGCCGTGGCAGCCGTCGCCGAAGCTGAAGCCGCAGCCGCCGCGCTCGGGGTAGGCTTCTGCCGCCATCTCACGATGGCCGGTGGGAATCACGAAGCGGTCTTCGTAGTCGGCAATCGCCAGGTAGCGGTACATGTCCTCCACCTGAGCCTCGGTCAGGCCGACCTCCTTGAGCACCTCGGCATTGGCTTCGCCTTCCACGTGCTTGCCGCGCATGTAGAGACGCATGGCCATCAGGCGCTTGAGCGCCAGCACCACGGGCTCTTCCTCACCGGCGGTGAGCATGTTGGCCAGGTACTTGACCGGGATGCGCAGCGACTCGATCTTGGGCATCACGCCGTCGAACTCCACCTTGCCCGCTTCGGCGGCGGACTGGATCGGCGACAGCGGCGGCACGTACCACACCATGGGCAGGGTGCGGTACTCCGGGTGCAGCGGCAGCGCCAGCCCCCAGTCC
>DATHXP010000186.1:0-3548 GCA_035459605.1 Halomonas sp.
CGAGATACACCAGGCCATCCGTCAGCACGCCCAGCGCGGCGCCGAAAAGCTGCGCGCCCAGCACAGCCAGGCGCGCGCCGTTCAGGTGTTTCTCAAGACCAATCGCCACCGCGCCGACCTGCCCCAGTACTCGCCCAGCACGATCATCGAGCTTGACCGCCCCAGCAACGATAGCCGCGAGATCCTGCACGCCGCCAGCCGGGCCTTCGAGGCAATCTACCGCCCGCGCTACCGCTTCATGAAAGCCGGCGTGATGCTGCTTGACCTGATCGACGCTGAACACCAGCAGCTTTCCCTGCTCGACGTGCCGAACAACCCGACACGGCATCAGGCGGATCAGAAACGCAGCGAACGACTGATGGCCACGCTCGATGCAATCAACCGGAAAATGGGCCGCGGCACCGTCACCTTCGGCAAGCCAAGCCCCGGTGCCGCCTGGCGGCTGCGCTGCGCCCACCGCACGCCGCGCTGGACAACCCGCTGGGCAGAGCTGCCCCGTGCCAGGGCTCGCTGAACGGGGCCTGCTCTGTGCAATCCGCGCTGACTTTCTGCCCGCGTGCCGCTGGGCTATGGTGAAAGGTAGGCTAGCGTATTGGCACTGTCGTTTTGGAATTGTCATTAACACCAATACGAACAGTCAGTTATCGGAAAGGAGATAGATCCAGATGAGCAAGAGAGCCCTGCTGAATATTGACTACACCCACGACTTTGTCGCCGCAGACGGCAAGCTGACCTGCGGCGTGCCGGGCCAGGCGCTGGAAGATGACATCGTCGAAATCACCGAGTCCTTTATTCAGGCCGGCGACGACGTCTTCTTTCCCATCGACGCCCACGAGGAAGACGACCCGCACCACCCCGAGTCCAAGCTGTTTCCACCCCACAACATCGTGGGCACCCCCGGGCGCACGCTCTACGGCAAGCTGGCCGAGGTGTATGACAAGCATAAACATCTGCCCCAGGTGCACTACTTCGACAAGACGCGCTACAGCGCCTTTGCCGGCACGCCGCTGGAGCTCAAGCTGCGCGAGCGCGGCATTACCGAGCTGCACCTGGTGGGCGTATGCACCGACATCTGCATCCTGCACACCGCGGTGGACGCCTACAACAAGGGCTTTGATATCGTCGTGCACAAAAAAGGCGTGGCCAGCTTCAACCAGGCCGGCCATGAGGTGGCGCTTGAGCACGTAGAGGCTGTGCTGGGCGGGAAGGTTATCTGACAACTGTCAGACATTCGCCAACGCGCAGCGTGGTGCCCGCACCGTCCAGCACGATGGCGTTCTGGCCAAAGAAAGCACCTCGCCAGCCGGGCTGGGTGTTCATCAGCATCAGCGAGCGCAGCGGCTCCCTGGGCACCGGCGCCTCGCCCGTGCGCTGGTCCTGGGTAATGATCTTGCAGCGCTGACTCGGCTTGCGCAGACCCAGGCGCACGCCGGACTTCGCCGTCAGCTCGGTCCACCCCACCTCGGCAAAGGCCGGCTCGCCGTCTACCACCAGGCTGGGGCGAAAGCGGCTCATCGGCACGCCGTCCAGGCCCTGCTCAACCAGTTTTTCATTCAATGCATCGAGCGACGCCGTATTGACCACCAGCAGCGGATAGCCATCGGCAAAGTGCGTGTGCGCCTGCTCGTCGGGGCCGAGGAAATCCGCCTCCACCGCGCGCCGATGCTCCGGCGCAAAGCGCACCAGCCGCAGCCGGCTGCCCTTGAGGTCGCCCAGCACCGCCGTCAGCCAGTCGCTGGCCTCATCGCCCTCGTCCAGCGCCTGGCAGGCATCCTGCCACACGTAGACCGTGCGGCGCGGGCGCTCGCCCAGCGCATCAGGCCCGCCAAGCGGCACGCACAGCGGCCCACGCGACGCATGTTCAAGGCGCAGCGTCTCGGCGTCCAGATGTGCGCTGATCGTCGCCATGGCCGGCAGCTCGCGCTGGGTAACAAAACGCCCGACGCTATCGACCAGCATCCACTCCCGGTCATGGGCCAGGCCCGTCTCGGCGAGCTCCGCTTCTTCCAGGGTGATACCGCGCAGCGACTTCACCGGATAAATGTTCAGCTGAGTAATGCGCACCTTGAACCTCTCGTAGCGTGGTTTTTGGGCAGTCTATCTGATATCTAGCCGCTGAAATCAGTTATTAATTCAGCAATCAAATAGGTCATCCTGACCTCTTTGATTATCGCCAGCCACTCGCGATTAGCCTTCAGTCCAGCTAGCTCTACTGGTGGTGGGTCAAGGCCCAGTAGCAAAGCACCTCGGCGCGCAAGCAGAACTATGGGTGGCGAGAATGCCTGACTCAAGTGTCAGCTGGCCGAAAAGTCGGAGAGCTTGAAATCGACAAGATTGGATATTTTGTGTACATTTAAATGACACACGTGTACACTTGGACTTATCCCATCCCAAGCTTAAGGAAAACGTTGGCATGCCAGATACAGATACGCCTCCTGGTAGAGGCTCCCGCGAGGTCTGGCTTGATGCAGCTTTCGAGCTACTGCTCGAGTCCGGCGTAGATAGTGTGAAGATCTTGCCGCTGGCCAAGCGTCTCAAGCTTTCAAGGACCAGCTTCTACTGGTTCTTCAGGGATCGTGAGATGCTGCTGGATGCGCTGATCTTGCGCTGGCGAGAAAAGAATACCCAGAATCTAATTCGTCAGGCCGAAGCCTACTCCGAGAGTGTTGTTGAAGCAATTCTCAATGTCTTCGATTGCTGGCTGGATTCTGAACTGTTCGACTCGCAGCTGGAATTCGCGGTGCGCAGCTGGGCGCTGCAGTCCGATGAGGTGGCTCAGGAGGTTGATGCCGCCGACGAAGCACGTATCGCGGCGCTGACGCAGCTGTTCGTGCGCTACGGCTTCGCCTCCCTAACGGCCATCGTGCGCGGACGCACCATCTATCTGACCCAGATCGGCTATATCTCGATGAAGGCTGAGGAAGAGATCGAAATTCGCATGCAACGTATTCCCATATATGTCGAGATATTCACTGGGCAAACGCCCCAGCCGCATGAATTGCGGCGCTTCCATGCCCGGCATAACTATGTGCCACAGGAAACGAACTAGGGCGCTATCAACTATTACCTTTCCGCTGTTGCCAGCAGGCTGTCATTGCCCCGCAGCGACAGCGGTACCCTCTATACTTGGTCAGCGTCTTGGGATCTACGCTGTCGTCGAAACTGGTGGCAAGTGCTCCTGCCGCAAGTGCACCTGTCTCGACGAAGAGCTTAAGAGCTTGACTCACTCTCCTCCGCACTATCGGCGGGAGAGACGATTTACGAGCCGCTCCTTTAGGTACCGGGCTTCCTGCCATCGGGCCCTTATAGACCTCACTTGGAAAGGAGGGCTTGGATTCGGCTTTCCTTACAGCTTGCCTTCCAGCTCCGGCACGGCCTCGAACAGATCCGCGACTAAACCGTAATCCGCGATCTGGAAGATCGGCGCCTCCTCATCCTTGTTGATCGCCACGATCACCTTGGCGTCCTTTATCCCCGCCAGGTGCTGAATGGCGCCGGAGATGCCCACCGCGATATACAGATCGGGCGCGACGATCTTGCCGGTCTGA
>DATHXP010000187.1:0-5858 GCA_035459605.1 Halomonas sp.
GCAGCAGAAAAGCCCTCGGCCGCGCACAAAGAATCATCAGCCCTGCCCGGCCAACCACCGACCTCTTTTAACAGCGAGGACAAGTCATGACCGATATCGCCATTATCGCGGCCGTTTCGATTTTCACCGCCGGCCTCACCATCGCCGTCGGCGCCATTGGCCCGGCGCTGGGCGAGGGGCGGGCCGCCGCCGCCGCCATCGCCGCCATTGCCCAGCAGCCCGACGCCGCCCCCACGCTGTCGCGCACGCTGTTTGTCAGCCTTGCAATGATTGAATCCACCGCCATCTACTGCTTTGTCGTCGCCATGATTCTGATCTTCGCCAACCCCTTCTGGGATAGCGTCCAGGCGGCGGCAGCGGTGGCGGGTTAACCCCCGGTCGATCTCTTTCGCACACGGACTTATCAACAGGGGTAGAGGCTATGTCCATCGACTGGATTACCGTTATCGCGCAGATCATCAACTTCCTGGTGCTGGTGTGGCTGCTGAAGCGTTTTCTGTACCGCCCCATCCTGGACGGTATCGACGCCCGCGAAGCGGGAATTGCCAAGCGCATGGCGGCGGCCGGTGAGCAGCAGGAAAAAGCGCGGGCGGCGCAGGCTGACTATCAGCAGCAGAAAAAGCAGCTGCTCTCGAGCCAGGACGAGATGGTCGCCAAGGCCCTTCAAGACACCAGGGATCAGCGCGACGAGCTGCTGGCCGAAGCCCGCGCGCGGCTCGAACAGGAGCAGAAAGACTGGCGCAATCACCTGGAGCGCGAGCGCCAGCGTTTTGCCGCCCGACTGCAGCGGGCCGGGCAGGAAACCTTGACGGAGCTGACCCGCAGGGCGCTGAGCGACCTGGCCGACGAGACGCTGGAGCAGGCCATTGTGCGCCACGTCGGCAAACGCCTGGCGCCGCTGGCCGATGAGCTGCAGCAGGCCGCAGGCGACAGCGCTCAGGCCGTTGCCACCACCCGTGAGCCGCTGCCAGAGGCTGCGCAAACGCAGCTGAAGGCCGATCTCGACAAGCTGATGCCGGCCATGGCACTGCGTTTCGAAACCGACGCCGAACAGGCGCCCGGACTGATTCTGCGAGCGGGCGGTGCCCAGGTGGAGTGGACGATAGACAGCTATATCGACGAATTCGATGCCCTGCTGAACGAACGCCTGACCGCGGGCGCTTCGGGCCGGGCGCAGGCCGAGGCGGGATGATCTACATGACCAACGGCGACATCAATCCGGCACAGGACTCTGCCGACGAGCAGCTCCGGACCCAGTACGGGCCGCTGGATTTTGACGCTCGGTTCCGGCAGTGGCAGCAGGACATCCTGACCGCGCCGACGCCGGCGCCCGTGCTGACCGAAGTGGGCCGCGTCATCGCAGTGGGCGACGGTGTTGCCGTGGTAGCCGGCCTGGCCCGCGCGCTGGCGGACGAGCTGCTGATATTTGAATCCGGCGTGCGCGGCATCGTGCTCGACCTGGAGCCCGACCGCCTTGGCGTTATCCTGCTGGGGCCATCCGAGCGCATTACGCTGGGTGAAGACGTGCGCCGCACCCGCAGGGTGATCAGCGTGCCGGTTGGCCCTGCCCTGCTGGGCCGGGTGGTTGACGCCATTGGCCGCCCCCGGGACGGCCTGGGCCCTGTCGCCGCCGCTGCCGAGCACCCGGTAGAGGCCGAGGCCCCCGGCGTGCTGAGCCGCTCACCCATCTCACGGCCGCTGGCCACCGGCATCAAGGCCATCGACGCGGCGGTGCCCGTGGGTCACGGCCAGCGCGAGCTGATCATCGGCGATCGCCAGACCGGAAAGACCTCGATCGCCGTGGACACCATGCTGAACCAGATACGCTCCGAGGTGACCTGCATCTACTGCGCCATCGGCCAGCGCGGCGATGCGGTATCGCGGGTGATTGGCGCGCTGAAGGAGGGCGACATGATGGGGCGCAGCATCGTGATGTCCGCCGGCGACGAGGAAACGCCGGGGCTGGCCTATATCGCCCCCTACGCCGCCATGACCATGGCGGAATACTTCTGCGATCAGGGTCGCGATGTGCTGATCATCTTTGACGACCTGACCCACCACGCCCGCGCCTACCGCGAGCTGTCGCTGCTGCTGCGCCGGCCGCCGGGACGCGAAGCCTTCCCCGGCGATATTTTCTACGTCCACGCCCGCCTGCTCGAGCGCGCAGGCCAGTTTACCGACGCGGTGGGCGGCGGCTCCATTACCGCCTTGCCGGTGGTGGAAACCCAGGCCGAGAACCTGTCGGCGTATATTCCCACCAACCTGATTTCGATCACCGACGGCCAGATCTATCTGTCGCCGCAGCTGGTGCAGATCAACCAGTTTCCGGCGGTGCACCAGGGGCTGTCGGTGTCCCGGGTGGGCGCCAAGGCCCAGAGCCGCGCCCTGCGCGACGTGGCCGGCAACCTGCGGGTCACGCTGTCGCAGTTTGAAGAGCTGGAAGATTTCGCGCGCTTTGGCACCCGGCTCGACGACGCCACCCGGGCCCGCCTGGCCCGCGGCGCAGCGGTGCGCGACTCGCTGCGCCAGGCCGAGCGCGATCCGATGCCGGCGGTGGAGCAGCTTGCCGTGCTGATTGCCGCGATGGAGGGCCTGCTTGACGGAATCGAAGGGCAGCCGCTGATGGACGCCATGGGGCGCATTCGCGCGCTGGCCAGAAAGCGGCTGCGCGAGATCGAACGGCGCATCGCCGACGACCAGGAGTTGCGCCCCGACGATCGCCGGCGGATTATCGAGCTGGCGCGCTCGGCACTGGAGGCCGACCATGGCGCAGACGCTTGAGGCGCTTGAACGCCACGCCGATACGCTGACCAGCATCCGCGGCATTGTGCACACCATGAAAACCCTGTCGGCGATCAACGCGACGCCCTACGAGCAGGCGGCGCGCTCTATCGAGGCGTATCACCAGACGATTCTCAGGGGGTTTGCCGCCTTCGCCTACCGCACCGGCGCTATTTCCCTGCGCCAAGAGGCAACGGCGGAGCGCCTGCTGGTGGTCTTTGGCTCGGATCACGGCCTATGCGGCAACTACAATGAAATCCTGGCGGAGCGGGTGAAACGTCATTGCGCTGCCCGGAGTGCGCACCAGCCGCGCCTGCTGTGCATCGGGGCGCAAATGAACGACGCCCTGTCGGGTCATGACCTGGCATCGGATGCGGTGCTGCTGCCGCCGGCCTCCGCCGACGGCATTGGCCGGCTGGCCGGCGACATCGTCACCCGCATAGACGCCGCGAGCCGGGGCCAGCCCCAGCGCGGCCTGGCCGTGACCCTCGCCTTTACCCAGCGGGCAGAGCACGGTCTGCGCGAGCCGATCATACGCGGCCTGCTGCCGCTGGAGCCCGGGCTGCTGGAGCGCGAAATGCGCTGGGACTCACGCTCGCTGCCCGATTACACCATGGCCGCCGACGATCTGCTGGCGTCGCTGATTCGCAGCCACCTCTTCGCCAGCGTGTTTCGCGCTTCGGCCGAGGCCATGGTCACCGAAAACGCAGCGCGCCTAGCGCTGATGCAGCAGGCCGAACGGTCGGTAGACGAGCGCATTGAGGGCGTACGCAGAGATCTCAACTCGATGCGCCAAGACGAAATCACCAACGAGCTGATGGACGTGATCATTGGCTTTGAAGCGCTGAAAAAGCCCAAAAAGCGCAGGACGCCTGGATGATGCGCCTTGACCAGGCCCCGCCGGGGCTATCGCAGCTGGCCCGGCGCCGGGCAGTTCGTACTCGCCCCGCTCATCTGGCACGATGAAAGTCAACGGCCCCGCCAGCGCCCTATCCCAGAACCGAACAGTGAAGAGAGCTAATTACCATGAGTAAACAAAATTCTTTAAAGTCCCAAAGCGGCTGCCGCCCCAGTCGCTACGCCACGCGCACCATGGATCGCGCGATCAAGGCCAACATGGCGAATCTGACGGGTGGCATCACGCCTGCCGGCGTTTCTACGGTTGTCTATGAGTGGCTCGCCCACCTGGCCATGTCCCCCGGCAAGCAGTTCGAGCTGGCCGATGAGATGGTCCGCAAGTTCGAATACCTGCTGCACCACTCCCATCAGTTTCATCTGGGCGCGGACAGCAAGCCCTGCATCGAGCCCGAGTTAAGCGACGGCCGCTTCAGGCATGAGGCCTGGTGCCGCTGGCCCTACAACATGATCCACCAGTCCTTTCTGCTGCAGCAGGAGTGGTGGAAGAGCGCCACGACCAATATCGACGGCCTGTCAGACAGCACCGAAAACGTGGTGTCTTTCATTGGCCGGCAGATGCTTGACCGCTGGTCGCCTTCCAACTTTCCCTGGCTCAATCCCGAAGTGATTGATGCCACCGTGGAGCAGGGCGGCGAAAACTTCGTGCGCGGCTGGGAAAATTTCAGAGAAGACAGAGAGCGGTTCGCCACCGACCAGCCGCCGGTAGGAGCCGAGCAGTTCGAGGTTGGCAGAAATCTTGCCACCACGGCCGGCAAGGTCATCTATCGCAACCATCTGATCGAGCTGATCCAGTACACGCCGACGACCAAGAAGGTCTACGCCGAGCCGGTGCTGATCGTGCCGGCCTGGATCATGAAGTATTATATCCTCGACCTGACCCCGGAAAAGTCGCTGGTCAACTACCTGCTGGACCAGGGCCACACGGTTTTCATGATTTCCTGGCGCAACGTGGGCTCAGAGGATCGCGAACTGGGCATGGGCAGCTACCGGCGTCTCGGCCCGGAAGCGGCGCTGGAAGCGGTATCGGCAATTGTGCCCGACCGCAAGATTCACGCCGTGGGCTACTGTCTGGGCGGCACGCTGCTGTCGATTCAGGCCGCCACCATGGCTCGCGACGGCGACGATCGCCTGGCGTCGCTCACCCTGCTCGCCGCCCAGATCGACTTCACCGAGGCCGGCGAGCTGTCCATGTTCATTTCCGAAAGCGAGGTCGACTACCTGGAAAGCATGATGGAGGAGCGCGGCTATCTCGACGGCCATCAGATGGCCGGCGCCTTCCAGCTGCTGCGCTCCAGCGACCTGATCTGGTCGCGCATGGTGCGCGAATATATGCTCGGCGAACGTCAGGAGATGCACGCCCTGATGGCCTGGAACGCCGATGTGACGCGCATGCCCTACCTGATGCACTCCCAGTACCTGCGCCGGATGTATCTCAACAACGACCTGGCCACCGGGCGCTATATCGTCGGCGACCGCCCCGTTGCCATTACCGATATCTCCGTGCCGATCTTCTCCGTGGCCACCAGCAGCGACCACGTCGCGCCTTGGCGCTCGGCCTACAAGGTACACCTGCTCACCGACGCCGACGAGGTGACCTTTCTGCTCACCAGCGGCGGCCACAATGCGGGCATCATCAGCGAAATCGGGCATCCGCGGCGTGTCTATCAGGTCGAAACGCGCAGTGAGAAAGCCAGCTACATTGATCCGGACACCTGGCAGCAGACGACGCCGTCTCACCAGGGCTCCTGGTGGCCCGTCTGGCAAGGCTGGCTGGCAGAGCGCTCCGCCAAGGAGCAGGTCGCCCCGCCGGCAATGGGCGGCGACAAGTATACCCCTCTGGCGGACGCACCGGGCACCTACGTGATGCAGAAGTAGCGCCTGCGGGATAAATCACCTGCCGGAAAAAGGGCCGATCCTGCAGGATCGGCCCTTTCATGTGGAAGATCGCAAGCTTTTCTTACAGCTTGCCTTCCAGCTCCGGCACGGCCTCGAACAGATCCGCGACTAAACCGTAATCGGCGATCTGGAAGATCGGCGCCTCCTCATCCTTGTTGATCGCCACGATCACCTTGGCGTCCTTTATCCCCGCCAGGTGCTGAATGGCGCCGGAGATGCCCACCGCGATATACAGATCGGGCGCGACGATCTTGCCGGTCTGA
>DATHXP010000188.1:0-5060 GCA_035459605.1 Halomonas sp.
GCTGGCCGAAGCGCGCGGCGGCGACCCGGATCGGTGGAACGACGTGCGCGACACCCTGCCGCTGCTGCAAAAGCGCGAGTGGTACGAAAAGACTCGCCACGGCTACGCGCGCGGCGGCGAACCGGTCATCTACGTGCGCAATATTCGCCGCTACTACGAGATCCTGACCTACGTGGACCGCAGCCAGCAGCAGTTTCACCGGCTCAACGCCCGCTTCCCGGACATCAACGAGAACGTCATCTTCGAGACGGTGCCGCCCAGCGACCAGGCCGCCGGGGGTTAATCCTTACCCGCAAGCTCGCCGCGCCGCTCGGCAAAAAACGCCTTCAGCAGCCGTGAGGCCCGCACCGCCAGCACACCCCCCTGCACGTCGACGCGATGGTTGAACCACGGCTGGGCGAACAGGTTGGCCTTCGACTCCACCATGCCGGTGAGCGGCTCGGCGGCGCCGTACACCACCCGGGCCAGGCGCGCATGGATGATCGCGCCGGTGCACATCAGGCACGGCTCCAGTGTAACGTAGAGCGTGCAGCCCTCGAGCCGGTAGTTGCCCTGGTGCGCGCCGGCGTTGCGCAGCGCCCTCACCTCGGCATGGGCGCTGGGATCGTGGCTTGCGACCGGCGCGTTGTAGCCCGCGCCGATGATCTCACCGGCGGCGTCGACCACCACCGCGCCCACCGGCACCTCGCCCTCGGCGAGCGCCAGACGCGCCTGATCCAGGGCCCGGTACATGTAATACTCGTCACTGCGCATTGCGCCCGACTCCCGTAAACTTTCGCTATTGGCTCACTGGAGAATACCTGCAATGCAAGCTGCCCTGAACGCCCTGGTCGATCTGCTCGGCCTCGAGATACTGGAGGAGAACCTCTTTCGCGGCTATAGCCAGGATCTCGGCCTGCCCCAGCTGTTTGGCGGCCAGGTGCTCGGCCAGGCGCTCTCTGCCGCGACCCATAGCGTGGACCCCTCACGCCGCGTGCACTCGCTGCACGGCTACTTTCTGCATCCTGGCGATGCCAGCAAGCCGGTCATCTACCAGGTCGATGCGGTACGCGACGGCGGCAGCTTCACCACCCGGCGCATCACGGCAATCCAGAAGGGCCGGGCGATCTTCTTCTGCAGCGCGTCTTTCCACGGCCTGGAAGAGGGCATGGCGCATCAGCCGCAGATGCCCGAGGTGACCCTGCCCCAGGACTTCGATCTGGATAGCGACCGGCTGATCCGCTTTCCCGGCCATCCCATCGAGTTTCTGCCGCTGGGCGAAGAGGCCCGAGATGACCAGCCCGCCCGCCAGCGGCTGTGGTTCCGCCTGGCGGGCGAGCTTCCCGACGTTCCTGCCCTGCACCGCTACCTGCTCGCCTACAGCTCCGACTTCAATCTGTTGACCACCTCGCTGGTACCTCACGGCATCCGCTTTGGCGATCCCGGATTGCAGATTGCCAGCCTCGATCACTCGCTGTGGTTTCACCACGACGTCAAGGTCAACGACTGGCTGCTCTACGACATGGACAGCCCCTGGGCCGGCGGCTCGCGCGGCTTTACCCGCGGCAGCATCTATAGCCGCCAGGGCCTGCTGGTGGCCTCCAGCGCCCAAGAGGGGCTTATTCGCCGGCGCGATCACGACTAGATCGACTCACGACTTGCCGGCGGTAAAGCCTCCGTCCACCAGCAGGTGGGCACCGGTGACGAAGCTGGCGCCTTCCTGCAGGCAGCGCTCAACGCTGGCCAGACCGATGCCGCTGGCCCCGCCGGTAACGACGACGTTCTTTCCTTGCATGCGCATGATGACTCCTCTTGGTCAAGCGATAGTCAATGTGGAGTAGCCGCCGTGTCTGTAGTCAAGCCCCCTATCAGAGGCCACACATCATCATTACTGGGGCTTTGTCCCGCAGAGCGGAGAAGGAGCCCTGCGGAGCCTATACTACCTGGACCCGATGGCCTTATATCCTGGCTGCACGACGCTACCACCTATCGCCATTTGCATCCCCCTCGGCTGGTGCCGCCGAGGCGAACTCTGAGCGAGCGAGGCATCACCATGCATCGTCCATGGGTTAGCGCAACACTGGACTGGCCCAGAACCTATCAGCTGACCGCCGAGACGCCAGAGTTTTTGCTCTACCATCCCGGCGGGGATGAAGCACGCTAGCGGGTTTCGTAGGGCCTGGCCCAGATCTCATCCGGCTCGTGACTCCTGAGAGTCTCTTCCACCCCCGGCCGGGAGGCATCGGGAACGATCACCTTGACCTCATTGGTGCCCTTGTCGAGATACAGTTTCTCACGGGGATAGCCTTCTGCAACCAGCTCATCGAAGGCGTTGGTGGCCTTGCCAAGACTGCCGTAGGCAGCCGTAACGGTCTGAGTCATGACGACCTCCACTAAGTATGTAAATCTACGCGAAAATGAAACCGGCGACGCCAGGCAACACCGGCTCAAGCCGAGAAGGAATGCCCTTCCCCACTTTCAGTATAGTGATAGCGACAGCGACTCTCAGGTCTCAAGCTCATGTAGCTGCCAGTCATTCTCGGTAAGAGCCACACCACCCGACTCGGTGACTTGCACGGTGTCACTCAGTCCAATGCCCCACTGCCCCGGCAGCCGCAGGCACAGCGGCAAGTGAAAGACCATGCCGACCTCGAAGCAACGCTGCTGGCCGCGGGCGATGAAGCCTGTCCCCTCAACCCAGCTGGGTGGAAACTGGGCGCCCACCGAATAACCGAACACCCCGGAGAAAAACACCCGATCGGTCCAGGGCGCGAGGGCGGCCTCACCGGCGCGGGCCGCATCGTCGAAGCGGTTGCCGGGGCGCATGGATTCGCACAGCGCTTCGAAGATGGCTCGGCACTGGTCACGCACCGCATGCATTTCGCGGCTGGCGCGACCGGCCACCGCAGTGCGCATCATGGGTGCAGTATAGCGTTCAAAGGCCGAACCGAACTCGAGAAACACCGGTTCGTCCGGCGCAATCTTCCGGCGCTTGTGATTGACGTGAATGGTGCCGATACGCGCCCCCGTGGTCACGATCGGCGGCAGGCTGGGAAATTCGCTGCCCGCCGCCAGCATGGCCCGAGCGCCTTCGGCGGCCAGCTGATTGTCGGTCACGCCGGGCGCGATGATGGCAATGGCGGCATCGAGACCCAGCGCGGTGATTCGCGCACTCTCCCGCAGGTGATCGAGCTCAAGCGGGCTCTTGACCAGGCGCAAGGCATCGACCAGCGCCCCGCCCTGACCATCGAAGCGTTCAGCGCCCAGGCGCGCCTGCAGCGGCGCAATGATCCCATGGCGCAGCCCCGCACTCATGGCATCCAGACCGATCCGCGCATGGCTCTCCAGTCGCTCGACCAGCGGCTCGATGACCTCACTCAGGTCTTCCCAGCGATAGCCAATCACCTCATCCACCCGAGCGGTGACCACCGCCGGACCGGTCTCGATGGAGGGCACCTGCAGCGTCAGCTGCTCGGCGGAAACCAGCAGGCAGGCGTGTACCGAGACTTCGAAGGTGTGATAGCCGGTCAGATAGTGAATATCGCCGGGGTCGGTCAGCAGCAGCGCCTCCAGGCCGGCCGCCGACATAGACGCGCGCAGCTTATCAAGGCGACTGGCAAGCTCGCGCTCCGGAAACGGCTGCTCAGTGCCGGCCAGCCGTTCGGTCAGCATCTGTCGATAGGCGTGATGATCCATGACGATACCCCTCATCGTGGAAGAAGCCTGGCGTCATGAACTTCCGGCTCAAGGCAGATTTGACGCCTGGCACTGGCAGTGTAGCTGCCCCGAAATTAGCCGCTCAACAAATAGCACTGTTATGCCACGATGGGGTTTCGTAGAATTCGTCGCGACACCGCACGCAACAGGACACAGCAATGGGCAGGGCCTTCCAGAACCGCAAGGAATCCATGGCCAAGACGGCCGACGCCAAGACCAAGGTGTACAGCAAGTATGGCCGCGAGATTTATGTGGTTGCCAAGCAGGGCGGCACCGACCCCAACGGCAACCTCACGCTGCGCGGGCTGATCGAGCGCGCCAAGAAGGATCAGGTGCCAAGCCACGTGATCGACAAGGCGCTGGAAAAGGCCAGCGGCGTGGGCGGGGAGGACTACTCGGTGGCGCGCTACGAGGGGTTCGGGCCGGGCAGCTGCATGGTTATCGTCGACTGCCTGACCGACAACCCCAACCGCACCTTCGGCGACGTGCGCGCCTGCTTCAACAAGGCCAGGGGCAAGATCGGCACACCCGGCAGCGTCGGCCACATGTTCGATCACTGCGCGATCCTGGCCTTCGCCGGCGACGATGAAGAAGCCACGCTCGAGGCGCTGATGGAAGCCGACGTTGACGTGACCGATATCGAATGCGAGAACGGCCAGCTGACCGTATTCGCCCCCCACACCGAATACGCCAAGGCCAAACAGGCGCTGATCGACGCCTTTGGCGAGCTCGACTTCGAGGTCGACGAGATTCAGTTTGTGCCCCAGACCACCGCACCGGTAGAGGGCGATGATGCCGCCATGTTCGACAAGCTGCTGGCGACACTCAACGACCTGGACGATGTGCAGAACGTCTTTCACAGCGCCGAGCTACCTGAGCCTGAATAAGAGCTGAAAAACGAGCCCGAAAAGGCCTGGTAACACAGAGCTGACATTGCCCCAAACAGCCAGCGGCCGCCTCGAAAGGCGGCCGCTGGCGTTGATGCTGGCTAAAGCCTGGCTGGCTTGATTCAGCCCAGATGGGTTCAGGTCAAGTGACGCACCTCGAAGCGCGCCAGCAGCTCGCCCCGGTCATCATACAGTTCCAGACGATTGACCAGCACGCGGTAGGAAGAATTTACCATGTCTCGCTGCTCTACGGATAAGTCTTCTAAGAATATAGCCCCTACCCTCGTTGCTAGGAAGCACTCCATCTGACACTAAAAAAGTCATAGCCCTAGCATGGTCTGTGATTATTCTAATTGACTCATCATTTTCTCTTTTACTTTCATATTCTACACCTGATATCATTTCCACTTTTTTAACTATATCTTTTATTGCAGCTACGTCAAAAATAGTATTTACGCCCTCTAGTACAGCAGCCAT
>DATHXP010000189.1:0-8740 GCA_035459605.1 Halomonas sp.
CTGGGCTCCAGCGATAGCAGCCGCACCAGTAACAAGGGCACCCTCGGGTGCCCTTGTGCGTTGCTGCTATGACGTGAAGAAAACTGGCCTACCAGCCGGTGACTTCCTTCAGCGCATTGCCGATCTCGGCCAGCGAGCGTACCGTCTTGACGCCGGCGCCTTCCAGGGCGGCAAACTTCTCGTCCGCGGTGCCCTGGCCGCCGGAGATGATCGCCCCGGCGTGGCCCATGCGCTTGCCCGGAGGCGCCGTGACACCGGCAATGTAGGAGACCACCGGCTTGGAGACGTTGGCCTTGATATAGGCGGCGGCCTCTTCCTCGGCGGTGCCGCCGATCTCGCCGATCATCACGATCGCCTCGGTGGCCGGGTCCTTTTCGAACATCTCGAGAATGTCGATAAAGCTTGAGCCCGGAATCGGATCGCCGCCGATGCCCACGCTGGTCGACTGGCCGAAGCCGTGGTCGGTGGTCTGCTTGACCGCTTCGTAGGTCAGGGTGCCCGAGCGCGACACGATACCCACGCGGCCCGGCACGTGGATATGCCCGGGCATAATGCCGATCTTGCATTCGCCCGGCGTGATCACACCCGGGCAGTTGGGGCCGATCAGGCGCACGCCCAGCTCGTCGCACTTGACCTTGACGTCGAGCATGTCCAGCGTCGGAATCCCCTCGGTGATGCACACGATCAGCTTGAGGCCGGCGTTGGCGGCTTCCAGGATCGAGTCCTTGCAGAACGGCGCCGGCACGTAGATCACGCTGGCCTCGGCACCGGTCTGCTCGACGGCCTCTCTGACGGTATTGAACACCGGCAGGCCCAGGTGCTCCTGGCCGCCCTTGCCCGGCGTCACGCCGCCGACCATCTGGGTGCCGTAGGCAATCGCCTGCTCGGAGTGAAAGGTCCCCTGGCCGCCGGTGAAGCCCTGGCAGATGACCTTGGTGTTCTTGTCGATCAGGATACTCATTACTTGCCCTCCGCTGCCTTGACCACCTGCTGAGCCGCATCGGTCAGGCTGGTAGCAGCGATAATGTTCAGACCGCTGGACGCCAGTTTCTCGGCGCCCAGGTCGGCGTTGTTGCCTTCGAGACGCACCACCACCGGCACGTTGACCCCCACCTGCTCGACGGCACCGATGATGCCCTCGGCAATCATGTCGCAGCGCACGATGCCGCCGAAGATATTGACCAGCACGGCCTGCACGGAGTCGTCGGACAGAATGATCTTGAACGCCTCGGCCACGCGCTCCTTGGTGGCGCCGCCGCCGACGTCAAGGAAGTTGGCCGGCTGCCCGCCATGGAGCTTGATGATGTCCATGGTGCCCATGGCCAGGCCGGCGCCGTTGACCATGCAGCCAATGTTGCCGTCAAGCGCCACGTAGTTCAGGTCCCACTCGGCCGCCTCGGCCTCGCGCGCGTCTTCCTGCGACGGGTCGCGCATGGCCTGCAGGTCCGGGTGGCGGTACAGGGCGTTGCCGTCGAGATTGATCTTGGCATCCAGGCAGTGCAGGTTGCCCTCGTCGGTGATCACCAGCGGATTGACTTCGAGCAGCGCCAGATCCTTGTCGTGAAACAGCTTGGACAGGCCCAGGAAGATCCTGGTGAACTGCTTGACCTGATCGCCGGAAAGGCCCAGCTGGAAGGCCAGGTCGCGGGCCTGATAGGGCTGCGCGCCGGTCAGCGGGTCGATCTCGGCCTTGAGGATCTTCTCGGGCGTCTCCTCGGCGACCTTTTCGATCTCCACGCCGCCCTCCGTGGAGGCCATGAAGACCACGCGGCGAGTGGCGCGATCGACCACGGCGCCCAGATACAGCTCGCTGGCAATATCGGTACAGTTTTCGACCAGAATCTTGGCCACCGGCTGACCGGCGGCGTCGGTCTGATAGGTCACCAGATTCTTGCCCAGCCACTGCTCGGCGAAGTCGCTGGCTTCCTGGGCGCTCTTGATCAGCTTGACGCCGCCGGCCTTGCCGCGGCCGCCCGCGTGGACCTGGGCCTTGACTACCCAGGTGTCCCCGCCGATCTTGTGGCAGGCTTCCGCCGCCTCCTCGGGGGTGTCGACTGCAAAGCCCTTAGAGACCGGCAGGCCATAGTCGGCAAATAGCTGCTTGCCTTGATATTCGTGAAGGTTCATCGATTTATGCCATTGGTTGCAAAGGAATGCGCCGCCTGGCGGCGGCGCGCTTGTCGCCTTGGCTGTGCTACTTGCGTTTCCTGCGGTTCGCCATATGAAGGGCATGACCTTCCACGGCAAGCGCCGCTTCGTGCACCGCCTCGGACATGGTCGGGTGCGCGTAGCAGGTCAGCGCCAGGTCCTCGGCACTGGAGCCGAACTCTATGGCGATCACGCCCTGGGCAATCATCTCGCCGGCGTGCTGGCCAACGATGTGCATGCCCAGAACGCGATCGGTCTCGGCATCGGCAATGATCTTGGCCTGGCCCTCGGTGGCGTTGTTGGCCATGGCGCGACCGTTGGCCGCAAACGGGAAGGCGCCGGTCTTGGTCTTGATCCCCTTGGCCTTGGCGTCCTGCTCGTTCATGCCGACCCAGGCCACTTCGGGGAAGGTGTAGATCACGCTGGGGATGGCGTCGTAGTTCATCTGCGCCTTATGGCCGGCGATGATGTCGGCCACCATGACACCCTCGTCCATGGCCTTGTGGGCCAGCATTGGACCGCGCACGCAGTCGCCGACGGCATAGACGCTCGGCACGCTGGTACGGCACTGATCGTCGACGTGAATGAACCCCCGCTCGTCGAGCCCGACGCCCGCGCCATCGGCGATCACGCCCTTGGTATAGGGTCGACGGCCAACGCAGACGATCAGCTTGTCGACGGTCAGTTCCTGATCGCCCTTGGCGTCGGAGTACTTGACCACGACCTCGCTGCCCTTGACCTCGGAGCCGGTCACCCGAGCCCCCATGCGGATGTCCATGCCCTGCCTCTTGAGCAGCTTCTGGGTCTCCTTGGCAATGGCCGAATCGACCATGGGCAGGAAGTCATCCATGGCCTCGAGGACGGTGACCTCGCTGCCCAGACGGTTCCACACGCTGCCGAGCTCGAGCCCGATGACGCCGGCGCCGATCACGCCCAGACGCTTGGGCGCCTCCTGGAACTCCAGCGCGCCGGCAGAGTCGACGATCAGATCGTCGGTCAACGGCGTCGGCGGAATCTCTACCGGCACCGAGCCGGCGGCGATGATGATGTTATCGGCGTCATAGGTGGTAGCCTTGCCGTCCAGGTCGGTCACCTCGACCTGCTTGCCGGACACCACCTTGCCGGTGCCATCCAGGGCGGTGACGCCGTTGGCCTTGAACAGCCCGGCGATGCCGCCGGTCAGGTTCTTAACGATGGTGTCCTTGCGCGCCATCATCTTCTTGACATCGACGCTGACGTCGCCGGCGTTGATCCCCAGGTCGCCGAAATCATCCTTGGCTTCCACGTACTTGTGCGACACTTCGAGCAGCGCCTTGGACGGGATACAGCCCACGTTGAGACAGGTGCCTCCGTGAACCACCTTTTTGCCATCCTTGCTGAGCCATTTCTCGACGCAGGCGGTCTTGAGACCCAGCTGGGCAGCTCGAATGGCGGCCACGTAACCGCCGGGACCTGCGCCAATGACAATCACATCAAATTTATCGGCCATGCTTTGCTCCTGTGTGTAGCGCTTGTGCGAGAATCTTGGTGCCGTTCGCGGATCAGATATCCAGCAGCAGGCGCGCCGGATCCTCAAGCAGCTCCTTGATGGTCACCAGGAACTGTACCGCGTCCTTGCCATCGATCATGCGGTGATCATAGGAAACCGCCAGGTACATCATCGGACGGATCTCGACCTGGCCATTCACGGCCACCGGACGCTCCTGGATCTTGTGCATGCCCAGAATCGCCGTCTGCGGCGGGTTGATGATCGGCGTTGACATCAGCGAGCCGAAGATACCGCCGTTGGTGATGGTAAAGGTGCCGCCCTGCATCTCCTCGATGCTGAGCTTGCCGTCGCGGGCGCGCTTGCCGAAATCAAGGATGCCTTTTTCCACATCGGCAATTTTCATGCTGTCGGTATCGCGCAGCACCGGCACCACCAGACCGCGCTCGGTAGAGACCGCCACGCCGATGTCCTGGTAGCCGTGATAGACAATTTCGCTGCCGTCGATGGAGGCGTTGACGTCGGGGAAGCGCTTCAGCGCCTCGCTTGCCGCCTTGACAAAGAACCCCATGAAACCCAGCTTGACGTCGTGGGACTTCTGGAAGGTCTCCCTGTACTGGGCGCGCAGACTCATCACCGCGCTCATGTCCACCTCGTTGTAGGTGGTCAGCATGGCCGCGGTCTGCTGGGCCTCTACCAGGCGCTTGGCGATGGTCTGACGCAGACGCGACATGGGCACGCGCTTTTCAAGCCGCTCGCCTTCGAGAACCGGTGCCGCGGTGCTGGCAGGAGCAGCCACCTTGCCGGCAGCCGCCGCTTTCTTGGCGCTGCCCTCGTCAACGGCTTTCTGCACGTCTTCCTTGAGCACCAGGCCGCCCCTGCCGGTGCCCTCGATCTTGCTGACGTCAAGGTCGTGCTCGGCAATCATCTTGCGCGCCGCCGGAGACACTTTCTTGCCCCCGAGGGTTTCGCTGCTGTCGCTGTCGGCAGCGTCGCTGTCGCCGGCCTCGCTGGCGCCTGGCGCTTCACCGCCGGCGCCTTCTTCAAAGATAGCCAGCACGGCTTCGGACTCGACCTGGCTACCCTCTTCGGCCTTGATTTCGCTTAGCGCGCCATCGGCCGGCGCCACCACTTCCAGCACTACCTTGTCGGTTTCGATCTCGGCCAGCACGTCATCGCGCTTGACCGCTTCACCAACCTTCCTGGCCCAGCTGGCCACGGTGCCTTCCTGGATCGATTCGGGGAACGCCGGCGCCTTCACCTCATGCTGCTTGCCGCCGCCTGCCGCGGGCTTGGCAGCGGTTTTCGCCTCCTTGGCGCCAGCTTTTGCAGCGTCCTTGTCGTCTTCAGGCTTGGCATCTGCCCTGTCGGCGCTCTTTCCAGCGCCGGCCGCGCCGCCCTCGCCAATGCGCCCTAGCAGCTGCTCGGAGGTGACGGTGTCACCCTCCTCCACCAGCGCTTCGCTGAGGGTGCCGGCTTCGGTTGCCAGCACCTCAAGCACCACCTTGTCGGTTTCGATCTCGACGATCAGCTCATCGCGCTCGACGCTGTCGCCCGGCTGCTTGTGCCAGGCGGCCACGCTGCCTTCGGCAACGGATTCCGGGAAGGTAGGTGCCTTGATCTCGGTAGCCATTTCGTATCCTTGTCTAGTCTTTCGTCAGGTGGGCGCCCTTACAGAGTAAAGGCGTCTTCCACCAGCTGGCGCTGCTGTTCAGTATGCACGGACATGTAGCCCGAAGCGGGAGCCGCCGACGCGGGTCGGCCGGCAAACTTCAGCTTGCCGCCCAGTCCCGCCTTCAGGCGCTCGATCCCGCTGCGCATGTGGTGCTGACTCGGGTACCAGGCCCCCTGGTTGAGCGGCTCTTCCTGGCACCACACCACGTCCTTGATATTGGTGTAATCCTTGATGGCATCGAAGAGCTCATCGGCCGGGAACGGATACAGCTGCTCCAGGCGCACAATTGCCACGTCGTCACGCTTGTTCTCCTCACGCCAGCTGGCCAGGTCGTAATAGACCTTGCCGGCGCACAGAATAAGACGCTCCACGCCGGACTTGTCGCGCTCGCCCTGGTCTGCCAACACCATCTGGTAGCGACCGCTGGCCAGCTCGTCCAGGCTCGAGACGGCGTCCCTGTGGCGCAGCAGGCTCTTGGGCGACATCACGATCAGCGGCTTTCTGAGCTTGCGAATCACCTGGCGACGCAGCAGGTGGAAAATCTGCGCCGGCGTGGTGGGCACGCACACCTGCATATTGTGCTCGGCGCACAGCTGCAGGAAGCGCTCCAGACGCGCGGATGAGTGTTCGGGCCCCTGGCCCTCGTAGCCGTGGGGCAGCAGCATGGTCAGGCCGCACAGCCGCTCCCACTTGGTCTCGCCGGATGAGATGAACTGATCTATCACCACCTGGGCGCCGTTGACGAAATCACCGAACTGGGCCTCCCAGATCACCAGGTCGTTGGGCGAGGTGGTGGCATAGCCGTATTCGAAGGCCAGCGCCGCCTCTTCCGACAGGATAGAGTCGTGAATGGTGAACTGCGGCTGCCCCTCCGTAATGTGCTGCAGCGGCACATGGGTGGTGCCGTCTTTCTGGTTGTGGATCACCGCGTGGCGATGCGAGAAAGTGCCGCGACCGGCGTCCTGACCGATAAGGCGAATCGGATGGTTCTGATCCAGCAGGGTGGCATAGGCCAGGGTCTCGGCAAAGCCCCAGTTGATTGCCATGCCGCCGGCCAGCATCTTGCGGCGATCGTCGTAGATCTTGGCCACCTGACGCTGCACTTCGACGCCAACGGGGACGGAGCACATCCGCTCGGCCAGATGCTGCAGACGCTTCATATCAAAGCTGGTGTCGGTGTCGCCGCTCCAGACGTGGCCCAGGTAGGGCTTCCAGTCGACAAACAGCGCCTCGTTGGGTTTCTTCACCAGCGCGTTGGCCACGTGGTTGCCGGCCATCAGATCGTCGCGGTAGGTCTCCATCATGGCCTTGGCGTCGTCTTCCGACAGCAGGCTCTGGCTGATCAGCCGCTCGGCGTAGATCGTGCGCGTAGAGGGATGGTCCTTGATCTTGCGATACATCATCGGCTGGGTGCCGGACGGCTCGTCGGCCTCGTTGTGGCCGCGGCGGCGATAGCACACCAGGTCAATGACCACGTCTTTCTTGAACTGCTGGCGATAGTCCAGCGCCACCTGGGTGACGTGCAGCACCGCATCCGGGTCGTCGCCGTTGACGTGCAGAATCGGCGCCTGAACCATCTTGGCAATATCGGTGCAGTACTCGGTAGAGCGCGCGTCCAGCGGGTGGGAGGTGGTGAAGCCTATCTGGTTGTTGATCACGATATGCACGGTGCCGCCGGTGCCGTAGGCGCGCGTCTGGGACATCTGGAAGGTCTCCATGACCACGCCCTGACCGGCAAAAGACGCATCGCCGTGCACGTTGATCGGCAGCACCTTGCTGCCTTCCGGATCATTGCGGCGATCCTGGCGTGCGCGCACCGACCCCACCACCACCGGAGCCACGATCTCCAGATGCGAGGGGTTGAAGGAGAGCGCCAGGTGTACCTCGCCGCCCGGGCTCATGACGTTAGAGCTAAAGCCCGAGTGATACTTGACGTCGCCGGAGCCGTGCTCGACAAGGCGTTTGCCGTCAAACTCGTCAATCAGCTCGGAGGGATTCTTGCCCAGGATATTGACCAGCACGTTGAGCCGCCCGCGGTGGGCCATGCCGATCACCACCTCTTTGGTGCCGTAGCCGCCGGCACGCTGAATCAGCTCGTCCATCATCGGAATGAAGGACTCGCCCCCCTCAAGGCCGAAGCGCTTGGTGCCGGGGTACTTGGACGCCAGGTAGTTTTCGAGCCCTTCGGCGGCGGTCAGGCGCTCGAGCACGTGCGTGCGCACTTCGTCGCTGAACTTGGGCTGCGAGCGCACCGACTCAAAGCGCTGCTGCAGCCAGCGCTTCTCTTCGGTATCGACGATATGCATGAATTCGCAGCCGATGCTGCGGCAGTAGGTCTGCTCCAGCGTCTCGACGATCTCCTTCAGCGGCGCCCTGTCAGCGCCAAGAAACAGCGAGCCGGTCTGGAACTCTAGCTCGAGGTCGGCCTTGGAGAGCTGATGGAAGGACAGATCCAGATCGGGTACCGGTTTGGGGCTGCGCAGATCCAGAGGGTCAATATCCGCCTTTTGGTGTCCGCGAAAGCGGTAGGCGTTGATCAGCTGCAGAACCTTGACCTGCTTCCTGTTCTCCTCGCCGTCCGCCGCCACGGCCCGCTGGGCGGTGCGCCGCTGACGACCGAGCTGGTAGAACTGCTCCCGCGTGGGGGCAAGGGGAACGTCGCTGCCAGCGCTGCCCTCTGGGCGGGGTAGCTGGTCAAAGTACTGGCGCCACTCATCGGGAACGGCGGAGGGATCATCAAGGTAGCGTTCAAACAGTGCTTCCACATAGTGAGCATTAGGTCCGCTCATATGGGAAGAGCGCAACATCAACTCCATTATGCCTTCTTGCATCTCTCGGTCACCCTGCACTAGAGGGGGTGGTGTCGGCATGTCGCCTCCACGCCGACGGCTTGGGTGGCGCCAGAGCGCACACCTTGCAACGCTTCAACGGTCAAAAGCCGGCGCGCTGGGCGCCGGCCTGGGCATGATTCACTGAATCAAGACTGCAACATCAGGTTGCAGACCGAAGCCAGTGCACATGATAACAAGCCCTCGACCACGATTTAAGTGGCACTGGCCAGCAGCATGTCACGAATCTTGCCAATGGCGCGCGTCGGGTTGAGTCCCTTCGGGCATACCGCCACGCAGTTCATGATGCCGCGGCAGCGAAACACCGAAAACGGATCTTCGAGTTCGGACAGCCGCTCACGGGTTGCGTTGTCGCGGGAGTCCGCCAGGAAACGATAGGACTGGAGCAGACCCGCCGGCCCCACGAACTTGTCGGGATTCCACCAGAACGACGGGCAGGAGGTGGAGCAGCAGGCGCAAAGTATGCACTCGTAGAGGCCATCCAGCTTTTCACGCTCTTCGGGGGACTGCAAACGCTCGATGCTTGGCGGCTGGGTGTCATTCTGCAGGTAGGGCTGAACTCGTTCGTACTGCTGGTAAAAG